>JAJZXX010000183.1 GCA_021806205.1 Bacillota bacterium
CGCCTCGCCAATGGCCTGACTGACCGCCGAAGATGACAGCGTTTGACCCTTAAGTTCTTGAACTGACACCTTAGGCACCTCCTCCAAATAAGTGTCCCGACCACAAGGCAAAGTGTTCCGCCAGCGGCCCCAACGCCAGAGCCGGGAAAACATCCAAGGCCCCCACAATGAGCACCGTAGCAGTCAAAAGGCCTGCAAACAACACTCCATGTGTAGGCATTGTCCCCGTGCCGCTGGGAACCGCTTGCTTTTTGACCAGTGAGCCGGCAATCGCCAAAGCCGGAACATACATCGCAAAACGCCCGAACAGCATGGCTAAGGCCACGGTCCAGGTGTAAAACGGCGCCGCGGCGTCCAGACCGCCAAACGCCGACCCGTTATTGCCCACACCCGACGAGAACGCATACAACACCTCGGACAGGCCCTGCGGACCCGGATTGAAGATACCCGCTAGCCCGCCTTTAGACGTAACCGCCCAAGCCGACAGTCCCAAGATGACAAAAGTCGGCACAATCATGGCTAGTACGGCCATCTTCACTTCGTAAGACTGGATTTTCTTGCCGAGATACTCGGGGGTGCGTCCCACCATGAGACCCGCTAAAAAGACGGCCAAAATCGCAAACGCCAACATGCCGAGCAGTCCCACCCCCCAGGCGCCGACAATGACTTCGCCGCTCATCATATTGAATAAGGCAACGAGGCCGCCAATCGGCATCAGACTATCGTTGGCGGCAGCCGTGGATCCCCAAGACACTGCCGTCGTAGACGTTTCAAAAAGGGACGACAGCGCCGGCCCGAATCGTACTTCTTTGCCTTCCATATTCGGTCCGTGAATGCCTAAGTGGGCCAATGCCGGATTGCCCAGTACCTCTGCGTGGTACATAATCAGTGTGCCGCCCAGGAACATCGCCAGCATGGCCCCTAAAATGGTCCACCCTTGGCGCGTGTCCTTGACCACTTTGCCAAAATAGTAAGTGAGTCCGATGGGAATCGAAAACCCTAAGATAAGCTGGAACATGAGCGAAGCGGCGCTCGCCGTCTCGTATGGTTGGCCAGCGTTCATGTTAAAGAATCCGCCGCCATTGTCCCCAAGCTGCATGATGGCATTCATCATGCCGACCGGGCCCTGGGCGATGACCTGCTTTGGCCCTTGCAGGGTATGGGCCGTCACATAGGCATTCCAGTTCTGGGGGTTGCCTAATGCAATAAGCACCACCGCACCGACAAAAGCGATGGGCAAGCTGACCCAAAGCACCGTACGAGTCAAGTCCACCCAAAAGTTACCGAGCGTATTGGCGTTCTTGCGGGATAGTCCCCGAATAAACGCCAAAATCATTCCCATACCCGTGATCGGTGACAAAAACTGCTGCACCATCAACATGGTTTGGGAAAAGTAGCTCATCGTACTCTCGCCGCCGTAGGCCTGCCAGTTGGTGTTGCTCATGAAACTCACGGCGGTGTTAAACGACACGTGCGGGCCTACGTCTTTCATGTGGGCCGGATTAAACGGAAGCGCGGCTTGCACCCTCAGAAAAATGTAGAGCACGATGAAGCCGACGACGTTAAACGCCAAAATGGCCAAAAAGTATTCGGTCCAGCGCATTTCTTTGTCTTCTCTGACGCCCGACACGCGATAGATGAGTCGCTCCACGGGACGCATGACCGGGTCTAAAAACGTGCGCCGTTGATCGTAGACGCCATACAAATAGAGCCCTACCGGCTTGGCGATAAGAATTAACGCGGCCACAAACACTAAAATGCCGAGGACGCCTGGTACGGTCACTATGCCACCCCTTTTCGCTGTTATTCCGATACCGACCCCGATGATAGCCCCCCCATCATGGCAACGCTATAAATTCCTGGCCAATGGGTATGAAAAAAACATAAAACCGCACCGCCTGCCACCCATTAGGGTAAGGCGGTGTCTCCGGGGTGCAAGGCGTACCCCACGCCAACATACGAAATGAGGCGGTGTGGGTGGCGCGGATCTTTTTCGATATAGCGCCTCAAGTTCCTGATATAGACACGCAGGTACTCATGTTCTTCGACATGCTGCAATCCCCAAACTTTTTGCAGCAAGTATTCATGCGTCAGCACTTCGCCACAGTGCAGGACAAACTCGCGCATGAGCCTCCACTCGGTTGGGGTAAGACGAAAGCTCTCATCCCGGACCGCTAGGACACGTCGATGCGTCATCAGGCGCACATCCCCGCAGACCAGATCCGATTCCAGATCATACATGGCATAACTGCGGCGAATCAGTGCCCGGGCCCGCGCTGCCAACTCTTCGGGAGAAAACGGCTTGGTCATATAATCATCCGCCCCGGCCTCTAACGCTTCAATTAAACGACTCTCCGAGTCGTCGGCAGTCAATATCATAATGGGGACGTTTGTGAATTGACGGATTCGAGTGCATACGTTAAGACCATCCATATCGGGGAGCCCCAAATCAAGAACCACCAAATCAGATTCTCGATGGAAGAGACGGTCCAAAAGGTCGCGACCACTGGCGACTTCGATGGCCTGGTATTGTTTTTGACGGAAGGTCACCGCCAATAGTCGGCGATACCGCAGATCGTCCTCGGCGATCAAGACGGTGATGACTGGCTCGTCTTTCATGGATGCACCCCCATTGTGGCATCAGCTTTTATTCGCCCGTCTCCCTTGGGGATCGCCCCACGCCATACCTCAAATCGGCTCTAAGTATAGTAAGAGCCCCATAAACAGTTCGAGGAAAATCCGTGCGACAAAAGTGAAAAAAACATAAAATCGCTGTCGGGCGGTCGTCCAAGGCATCTCCGCAGCGGCAGCCATCCCATTTGGGCCGCAAGCGCATCCGCTAAGCCGCACCCAAAGTTGACTCCATTCAAGCAGAACGGCATGATACTAAATGAATTGCGCGATTGCGGACTGGGAATGCGGAATGAGGGAAGAAAGCCATGAGACTCGGATGTCACTTAAGCATTGCCAAAGGATTTGCCCACGCGGTCAAAACCGCGCCAAGTCTTAATGCCAATGCTTTTCAATATTTTACGAAAAATCCCCGCGGGTTTCGCACTGCTAAACCCCTGGATCGGGTTGACGCCGAACGCGGTCGCGCGCTCATGCGGGAGATGAACCTGGTCGCCGTGGGCCACACCCCCTATCTTATTAATCTGGCCTCGCCCGACGAAGGCTTATACCAAGCCTCCATCGAAGCCCTGGTTCAAGATCTTCTCATTGCGGAGGCACGCGGCAGCTACGGGGTGGTGGTTCATTGTGGAAAACCCAAGGACCATGGACGGGACTTTGGCATCGAGCGCATGCAAGCTGCGCTGCAAAGTGTCTTGGCTCAAAGTCGCACCGAGGGGGTCAAGATTCTCATTGAGAATACGGCGGGTCAGGGATCCGAAATCGGCACGGAATTGCCCGAGTTATTGGCGATCGTGGACCCTTTTTCGGTGGACGATGTCGGCATTTGCTTGGATACCCAACATGCCTTTGCGGCCGGGGTGTTATCTCGGGAAAATCCGGAAGATTTTCCGGGATTTCATGACACAACTTTCATGAAACGGCTTAACGCGATCCATCTCAACGACAGCAAAGTGGAGTTTTCCAGTCATAAGGATCGGCATGCCCTGATTGGCCAGGGATATCTTGGGCTGGACGGTATTGCCCGACTCGTGAACGACCCGAGACTCGCCGAGATTCCGTTTTACCTAGAAACACCCGTGGAGTCGGAAGCTCAATACGCCGAAGAGATTGCTGCCGTACGCGCCCTACTGGATGCACCGTAAAGCCCCTGCCCTTCAGGCATGGGGATATCAGGCCCAGGGGTCGAGGAACTCAACGCCCCGAAGGTCACTCTAATCTTGACTCGTTATAGATACCTGATGTACTCTATAATCATGTTGAAAACCTATCGCTATCGCCTCTACCCAACCGCAGAGCAAGCCGCCTTGCTGAACCGCCAATTTGGGTCGGTCCGATATGTCTACAACTGGGCGTTAGCGTTGGCGACGATGACCTATCAAACCCAAGGTCAAGGGATCACCCGTTTTCAGTTGGACAAGCGGCTCACGGCGCTCAAGCAAGAGCTACCGTGGCTACAGGAGGTCGCGTCCCAGCCCTTGCAACACGCGTTGGTGCATTTAGATAAAGCGTTCACGCGCTTCTTTCGCGAGAAGAAAGGCTATCCCCGTTTTAGGTCTAAGCGGGGAAAGCAGAGTGCGACCTATCTTCAAGGGGTCAAGATCCATCGGGAGAACAGCGTGATCTACCTTCCTAAATCAGGGTGGATTCGCACAGTATTCAGCCGTCCCTTTCAAGGGACCGTGAAAACCGTCACGGTGAGTCGGGTCCCGTCTAGCCAGTACTTTGTCTCGGTGCTGGTTGAGGACGAAAACCAAGTCCCTGAGTCGGTGCCTGAAGTGGTAGACCATGCCGTCGGCGGGGATCTCGGACTCCATGATTTCCTCGTGCTTTCCACCGGAGAAAAGTACTCGCATCCGCAATGGCTGGAACATGAGTTGTACCGATTGAAGATCCTTCAACGCCGTCTGGCCAAAACGACGAAGGGGTCGAAAAACCGCGCTAAAATCCGACGGAAAATTGCCGGCTTGCATGAACGGGCGGCGAATCGGCGGCTGGATTTCCTCCACAAACTGAGTACGGACCTTGTGCGTCGCTTTGACACCGTGTGCATCGAGGACCTCAATGTGTCCAGAATGGTGCGAAATCGTACCTTAGCCCGGCGCATCACCCAATCCGGGTGGGCGGAATTCCGCCGACAACTGGAATACAAGGCCGCGTGGTCTGGCAAGCATGTTCGGGTGATTGGCCGGCTTGCCCCTTCGTCGCGATTGTGCGTATGCGGATACTACAATCACGATCTCACGCTTGCCAACCGTCAATGGGATTGTCCGGAATGCGGTTGCCATCATGACCGCGATGTTCTCGCGGCGAACAATATTAAACGCTTCGCCTTTGCAAAGCATCAGACAGGGCGGGACACGCCCGGTGGGCCTGGGGAGCACCCTCTCGTGGGCGATCGGCACTAGCCGTAAGAAGCGATGGCGCGATGAAGCAGGAACCTGTTGCCGTGAGGCACTGGAATCCCCCGAACCATGGTCCGCGGGGAGGATGTCAATATCACCCAATAATCACCGGGGGGAACCATGCCGTACCGACTCATTGTGAATCCCGCCGCCGGTAGCGGCAAAGCCCAAAAACTGTATAAGATCCTTGAACCCTGGCTAGACCCCCGGGATACCGAGGTCATTTTTACCGACCGTCCCGGGCACGCTACCAAGTTGGCCCGGGAAGTGAACCATCAGGAAAACTTAACTGTGATTTCTCTGGGGGGCGATGGGACCCACCATGAAGTGATTAACGGTCTCATGCCGGAAGCCAAGCCAATCTTTGCCGTCATACCAGCGGGTACCGGCAACGACTTTGTGCGCGCCCTGGCCTATTCCCGGTCCCCCAAAGCTATGTGGGATACCGCCACGACAGGAGATATCCAGTCTATAGACGTCGGGCAGGTCAACGACCAGTATTTTTTGACGGTATCTGGAGCGGGGTTTGACGCCGAAGTGGCCGGCTGGGTTAACCAGCATGACAAGTCGGGCCACGGCACCTGGGTTTTTATCCGCGCCATCTTAAAACACTTGGTGCGATATCAGTCCCACGATATGACGGTTTATGTGAATGGCGCTTCTCGAACCGAACCCACCTTTCTATTAGCCATTGGCAATAGCGCATACTATGCTGGAGGCATGTGCATTTGCCCCAAAGCTCTGGTGGATGACGGACTCTTCAATGTAGTATGGGTGAAGGACTTACCCCGTGTTCAGGTTCTGCCCCTCCTCGCCAAAGTATTCCGCGGCACCCACATTCAACATCGTGCGGTTACCACCTTTCAGGCGGAACAACTATCATTGGATGGCCCACCCGAAATGCTGGTTCACGCGGACGGTGAAATTGTGGGACACTTGCCGGTCACCCTGCGGCTGGTGCCCAAGGCCATTCGCACCCGGATGGGACCCCGTTAATGGCGGCGTGGTCCGGGTACTGGCCACCCTTTTTGTGGGGTGCGGCCACATCCAGTCATCAAATCGAAGGGGGCCAGAACAACGACTGGACTGATTTTGAGGATCAAGGCGGTGGTCGTGGGCGATCGGGTCTGGCAGCCGATCACTGGCATCGCTGGCGTGAAGATTTTTCGTATTTGCGCACCCTCGGTCTCAACAGCTACCGCTTGTCGCTCGAATGGAGCCGCATTGAACCCACCCCGGGGCATTTTGATCGCTCGGTCCTGGACCACTATCGAACTATGACGGACTCTCTTTTGGATCTGGGTATTATCCCCCTCGTGACGCTCCATCACTTTACCTTGCCGCATTGGGTGAAAGAGAAAGGTGGATTCCTCAATCGGCACGCCAGTGAATGGTTTGTCCGGTATGTGAAGACCGCGGTCGACTGTCTGGGCGACAGGGTCAACTTCTATGTAACAATTAACGAACCCATGGTCTTAGTCGTGATGGGATATCTGATGGCGCTTTGGCCGCCAGAAAAGCGCGGATTCGGACGGGCCCTATATCTCATCAATCGGCTATCCGCGATCCATCGGGATGCTTATGCAGCCATTAAGGGTGCACACCAAAAGGCCTGGGTGGGTCTGGCCCACCACGTCATTGCGTTTCATCCGTTCACCGACACGATCGCGGACCGATTGACCGGGCGCGTTCTGCACTATCTTATGAACCAACGCTTCATGAAGATGGTAGGCGAGGCGCAAGACTTCATCGGCATTAATTACTACACGCGTCAATACGCGCATTGGTCGCGGGGCCTTCACCCAATCCAGAATAAACCCGGACAACTTGTAAGCGATTTGGGTTGGGAAGTATATCCCCGAGGACTCCTGGAAGTCTTAAAATCCTTGCCCACCTTCAATAAGCCTATTTTCATTACCGAAAATGGCATCGCGACACGCAATGAGGCCTTGCGTACCACGTATTTAGCGGGACATCTCAATGTAATTGGCCAAGCGCAACGACTTGGGCTGGATATCCGGGGTTACTTTCATTGGTCTTTGTTGGACAACTTCGAATGGGCGGAAGGCTATTCCCCCCGTTTTGGCCTGGTCGGCGTGGACTATGCAACCCAAAAGCGGACCATAAAAAACAGCGCACTCATCTATCGCGACATTATACGAGCCAACCAGGGACAGTATCCCATTACCGTACCGTCAGGCTGAAATTTCGGCGATGATATGCTCTCGCAACAACAACTCTTCGGGTTCTAAATCCTCCGGCGTGATCTGTGGCGATCCTGATCGGCCCGGCATGAGAACCCCCCTCTCTTTATCCAATGCGCCGTAAACCCCTAAAGTTATGGGGATATTAGGCGCTTGCCGAAGGCATTGAACCACGTTTGCACACCTCCCCAAACTGGATATACGATCAGTATGTAGAAAGAAGGCGATGGCGTGTACCTGACACACAGTAACCAGGTAAAAGGTCTCTCCACAACCGAATATGAAGCTCTGCGTGAAATGTGCCGCTACGCGAAGAATCTGTATAATGTGGGGCTGTACCGTCCGCCAATATTTCTTTGCCGAAGGGCGTTACTTACGCTACGAGTCGAACTACCAAGCAGTGAAAGACAACGAAAATGACGCGTTACTCCAAGCCGGTATCAGTCGGCAAATCCTCAAGGCGGTCGATCGTTCGTTTCGCTCATTTTTCAACTTGCTCAAGAAAGCGCAGCACGGCGAGTATCGCTTTCACGACGTGCGGATGCCACACTATCTGAAGAAGGATGGCTATCAACTATTGCTTAGCGCATCAAATCGGCACGGTGACCATCGGGTACAACCCGAGTTGGAAGCGTGAAATAAGCATTGGCACGCGGGACCATCAAAACTTCACGCAGATTCCGCATGGGCAACTCCGCCACCAACTGGAGAACCTGTGCGAACGCTATGGGATTCGCTACCTGGAGCAGAAAGAATCCTATACGTCTCAGGCCAGCTTTTTGGATGGGGACGCAATTCCCGTGTGGAACAGTGCCCATCAAACTGTCACATTCACCGGAAAGCGCATCAAGCGCGGTCTATACCGATCAGGTGACGGACACACATTGAATGCCGATGTCAACGGCGCGGCCAATATCCTACGCAAAAGTAACCATAGACTCGACTTTGAGCGAGTGGCTAGGGGGCTTTTGGCAAACCCCTTGCGGGTAAAGCTGACGCAAATGGGTTCCTCGCAAGAATCCCCACCAGTACTCGCTGTAAAGCTCGCCGGCTTGAGCCGCGGCGAGTGTCAAAAATAGAGAGCTTGATATGCCTCGCTAGCGGCATAAAGCCGCGAATATTCTTCGCGGATCCAGCGTCAAAGGGCCGTCCCGGCGGAGAACCACTTTCGCCGACTGGCCCGATCGCAGCACCACCGTCCGTTCTCCGTCCAACGAAAGACTTCTGGACTGGCGGTTCGCTTTCAAATGCATAGGTTCATCAAACGCGATCCGGGATTGCTCCCGCACCCGAAGTCTAGCGACTAAACCCGGAGCTAAAACCGATGGAATGGCCGGGCCGCCCCGACCCAGTTTGAACATCCAGCCAAAATCATCCGCGAAACCCACAGGATGATTATATCCACCGACATTGGAGAGTCCAGGCCTCAAGGCATCGGCTCTAGCCATCACGAGCGCCAACACATCGCTAGGGTCCCACACGGCCAAAGCCCCCGTATAGGCCTGGCGCGTCAACGCGACATCCACGAGAGCCATCTCCTCTTGGCCATCAGGCAGGGTCACATGAAGAATTTTCGCGGTTTGTCCGGCCTCTTGACGGTCTAAGCCTTCCCTAAGAAACCGAGCCACTGCCAATCCAGCCGCGGTCTGATCGCCGAGATAGCAGGCCACGTTATTGGTGCCGCCGGCAATGGGCAACACCGGAATCAAAGGATGGGCTTGGGCAACATTGCGCTGAGTGCCGTCGCCGCCCACGACAATCAGCGCATCCGCCCCGGCCTGGACCAACATATTAACCCAAAGCACCGTGGAATCCTCCCAGGTGTTGGCGGGCGGAGGGACAAGCTTTATGCTCTCTGGTTGGGATAGATCATCCGCCAACCAGGCAAAAAACCCTTGGCGATCGTTGGGCATCAGCACCGACACGCCCGGCACCGCCCGGATACCCGTGATGAGGCGGCGCGCCGTCAAAGCTTTTTCCGGCTGCGATTGCAAAGACGCATGCGCCACCAAACGCCGAATATCACGACCCGCCATAGGATTCACAATCAGGCCAATGCTTTTATGCATCAAGAGGACATCCCAGGGAGAATCTTTGCCAGCAACGCGAGGAGCGCCTGGTGCTCTAAAGGCGTCAGATTAGCCAACAGTCTCTCGACCCAAGCAATTTGGCGTATTGTCTCATGTTCCAGGGCCATTTGACCGGATTCGGTCAGGCGGAGCCAGACAATGCGACGGTCCTGGGGATCGCGGTCCTTCACGACGAAACGGCGGCGCGCCAAAGAATCAATCGTTCTGGTGGCGGTCGGACCAGCTACCTCGAGTCGGCCCGCCATATCCATAGCGGTCACCGGAGCACCGCCTTTTAAAATATTGAGCGCCTGAAATTGTGTGGTAGAGAGATTTTCTGCACCCTGATCTCGGAAGTTGCGTTCAAAATCCCGGGTTAATTGAAAGATGTGCGAAAAAATCTCAGCCTCGTTCGACACGACATCTGTGCCCTCCCTTAGCTTAACGATACCGCTTTTGCCCACCTACGCCAACAAAGCGATCACTCCGACTCGCCATAACGTTCTAAAATGAGTAAGATAAAGGAGCGATTAAGACTCAAGGGGGATACCATCGGTGGCGCAAGCTTATGACGTTTTGCTAGTGCGCCATGGCGAAAGCGAGTCAAATGCCGTCGGTCGGTTTGCGTTTCACACGTGGGATCCCCATCTGACCGAAAATGGCCAGCGCCAGGCGCAGCACCTGGCTAGCCAACTGGCACAGGCTCCGATTCGACATATTGTCACGAGTCCCTTGATCCGAGCCCAAGAGACCATTCGCCCACTGGCCCAAATGATCGGCATTGACTCCGTTGTCGTCTCGGGTTTGGCTGAAGTGAATTTAGGGCAGTGGGACGGCCTCTCTGTTGCAGACCTTGAGCAATCGAATGACGGCCATTTTAAGGCATGGAGGAAGGACCCCGAAGCCAATCCACCACCCGGCGGAGAATCGATTCTGACCGTAGGGCGGCGGGTTCTGGCCAGTCTTGAGGAGTTTGTCGAAACCCACGAACCAGGGCTTGTGGTAGCGGCTACACACTCGGATTGTATCAAAGGCGCCATGCTCCTCATTACCAAATCGCCCGGACCCATAGCCCGCAATCTCTTCATCCCCAATGGCGGACATTTACTCATGCGCTATTTTCCCACCATGCCTCGGTGGGTCATGGTTATGTCCTCTCTATACTTTCCCGGTTAATTTGGATCATGCAATCGACCGCCAGCGGCCACCCGGGTCGGGGCGCAGAAAACCAGACGCCCCACATGGAGCGAGCACGCCTATAATCGGATCGGGTACGGGATTAAGACCGGCCAATGAGACACTGAGGAGGGGGATGGATTGGACCAACGCGCATCAAACAAGAATTTTTTGCGTCACTTGGTGGATGGACAGGTTTGGTGGCCTACCGACCAGCCGCCCTTTGATTGGGCTATGAGCCTTATGCCCAACCTTCGGGCAACAGATCCGGAACTGCGGGACACGCTGACGTATGAGATTTTAACGCAATTGCTGATGATCCGCGCACTAACCCCGAACGAGTTAGCGAAACTGCTGGACTTGGCCACCAGTCAGGACTACCTGTTTTATCGGATTGGCGAAACGAATACCGATAGTGTGTTTGCCCGGAGCTTTGCCGCCCTTGTCGTCGCGGCCGTAGTCGAAGTCGATTCAACTGATGCGCACTTGTCGGCCATTCAAATCAAGCAAGCGATGGACACCGTCATCGCGTATGCTCGGGCCGAGCGCGATTATCGAGGATTTGTCGATGGCAAGGGATGGGCTCACTCCGTAGCGCATGCTGCAGACGCCTTGGACTCCTTGGCCCAGCATCCCCGTGCTTCGAGTAAGCAACACACCGCCATTTTGGATACGGTGGCCCAGCTCGCGGGTCTGGGCTTTCCTTTGGTATATGGGGAAGACGATCGGCTTGCGTTCGTAGTGTTGCGCCTGGCTCAACGAGGTCCTAGTGAGATCGATTGGCCAAAGTGGCTAACCGCATTTCGCGTCGCGTCATCCGGCAGTGTTTCGGACGATCTCCGGGCAGGCAACATCGGACACTTCTTACGGGCCCTTCACCTCATGCTCCACTGGGAACTGCCCCGGTGGCCCCATACAAACGTCTTGCTGAATCAAATGCGGGAGGTTCATAAATTCTATCGGTATGGGACGCTGCCCTTGAAATGAGCGGCGACGACACGAACTCCCACCGCGTGTCCATTTACGGCAACCTTTTGGTGAGGATCGTGGGTGAGCGACACCGAGCCATACCCTGTGAGAACCTCAACAAAGATGGTTTGATCGTGTCACATCAGTAAAAGAGCCATTCCTCATATTTGGCAAAACTTATCAGATTACAGGTCAAGTGCCCCGACACGAACCATTCCAATCCGCCACATGCGTCTCCTATTTTCCCAAAGCCAGGGCTAGAGTGTGATCTGATAGCGGTAAAATAAGCGTCCTGCGTCATCGATACCCGACTTCATGAAAACAAACCCGCATGTCGTGAACAGGCGTTGGCTGCGCACGTTGTCCTTCCAAATATGCTTGGCCTGAAGCCGCGTCCACCCTACGTCGCGAGCCCGCTGGACTAAGAGACGAAGGACCCGGGACCCTATTCCGCGCGATCGCCAGTTTGGATCACCAATGACAATTGGCATGGTGTCTTCACTCAACATCACGTCGCCGATAGGTCGGAAGCCATCGGGCGTTGGCACCTCGATCATATACAGCTCGCCGTGTGACGCCAAATAATCATACATGCTGGCCACGCGCGCTCGACTGAACGGCTCGGTGCCCGGTCCCTCGGAATAGTAAAGGACTTCGGGATCCTGATACCATGACAAAGCCTGGTCGATGTCGGCATCGTCGGCTTGATAGGGGCGTAATCGCACAACGCCGTCTGTTAAATACATGCCATCCCTCCGCTTACTTCATAGTAAGAACTGCAGAACGGCTTCATCATAATATTTCACACTACTAAACGGCAAATCCTGCTATCGGTTCAGTCTACGGGATACGGGGTTAGAGTCCGATTATGTGGTGTAAAGTGAGAAGGAAGACCTCCCCGAAGGTGTAGCTGACGGCTTATTTTGACCGAAAGTTGATGGTGTCCAGGATTTTCCGGTCGTCGTGTCCGCGATGGTGCGTAAAAGAGGTGTTGGCGCTAATTCATTTTGTCACCGCTTGGCGTACAATAGCGGATGTGATGGGTTGGACGAGGTCGTGTACACTCTTGACGAACCGTCAGGAATGGTAAAAGAGTCGGCACCTGGTTTGCTGTGGGATCAAGATAAGTCGGGAGAGGGGCGGAAATTCATGCTCCGAGCTTACACGCTGTTAGTTCTCGCGGGCCTCGCCGAAAGTGGCGGCGGCTATCTCGCCTGACAATGGCTCCGCCACCGTCATGCTGCCAAAGTGGTTACGGTGACAACCGGGTCGTCTCGGCTAAAAAGCCATCCACGCGGCGACCCCTAGGGCCACCAATACGGCCGCCGTGACATGATTGGCATGGCGTTCGAGCCATACGCCCTGCACTTGATAGCCACCCCACACGGCAGCCAGGGTTAATCCCACCATGGCGACCATGGTCACCAGGGCATAGACGACCAAGACCTCCACGGCTGTCCGGATATTGACGGCAATCGCGGCGAGGAAAATCGGCAAAATAGTGGGGTCTGGGGAGGCGGCGATGCCCGCCGGAATGATCCAGGCTCCCCGGCTGCGTCGATTGTCGTGGGCATGATGGGGGTCGTAGGCCTGCTCATCGTGATGATGACCATATTCGTGGTCATGCCCGTGCCCCTGCGCGTGTTCATGCGTGTGGTCCGATTCGGCCCCAGGCGGGTGGGGATGCCTGTGGCCGGGATGACGCAGACTCCAGAGAAACAGACCGACCCCGGTGAGCACGAGTACGATGCCCACGATGGGGCCTTCTAAGCGGAGGATGCCTTTGAGTCCATACCCGAGCGCGATGACGATCACGCCAAGGGCAATGGAGCCAAGGACATGCCCAACCCCCGTCCACAGTGCGACACGGGTGGTCCGTCCCGTCGACCAGCGTTGCGCCCGCGCGACCAGCGCAATGGGCATCCAATGGTCGGGGAGAATGGCATGAAACACGGCGACGCTGGCCCCGGCCATTAAGAGAATAATCAGCGAGGTGGTCCCCATGGGCGTCTCCTCCTAAATAAAGTACCGCGCAAAGGCGGTTTTGATGTCCGCAATCTTGGCCTCGGCGTTCCCCGTCTCCACGGCGTCGACAATGCAACTATCCATGTGGTCCTCAAAGACCAACCGTGCGACCCCGTCGAGCGCCGACCGAATCGCGGCCAACTGAATCAAAATCTCCGGGCAGTCGCGGTCGCTGATGAGCATCTCCCGGACGGCACGGACATGGCCTTCGATGCGAGCCATGCGGTTGATCATCGGCTGACGGTTGTGCGCACGTGCCATTTATTTCCCTCCGCTTCTCGGTGGGGCGTTTTCCTTGCCAAATCCCCCCTGGGGGGATATTATCCGAAACGGGAGCCAAATGCAACCCGGGATGGCCCGACTTGCTAATCTTCTACGCGAGGAGGTGTGCGAGACCGATACGGCGATGGGGCATAGAAGCGCCAAATCCCCCCGCGACGGGAAGTTCGGCCCCATTCCCTTGTGGGCTGTGCGGCGGGCCCACCGCGCGCAGTCAATGCTGGGACTGTGAACGATATTTGTGCGCGGTGTGCCGGATCGAAGAGCCAGCGGGGGTCGGATGGGTGCTGTGGACGTGTCCCGTCTGTGTCGGACGGCATGGCACGTGGCCTCTTCCCGCACGCCGGAGGGTCGCCGAGCATGCGTGGCGCAATGGGGTGCCATGTGTGGCCCAACAGCCCCCCGAGCGATGGCGGCGGCGCCTCGGGACGGCCAGGCAGTCATGTCGGAAAGGGTGACACGGGTGGGAACCATTTTTCGCAGAATCACCGTCCTGAGCCCCGATAGCGACCCAATGCGGTGAAAATTCGGGGCAGGCCGTAGAATTGCTCGCATTGTCTCGAGATTTGGCGGGCAGACCTGTTGACACGCGGCGGATCTCCAACATATGATGAGGATAGGGAAATGACCCAGGTCCTCGTTAGGCGAGGCGTCGGTATCAATACAGGCCACTGCGCCGCCCCGTCGAAAGACGCTCAGGCGTAGGCCAGGAGTCGCCGGGTTAAGGCGTCTTCCAAAGTGGCTGAATCTCTCAGGAGATTCTCACGTGATACCGTGCTGAAGCTCAACCAGAGGGGGCAGCGTTTAGGGACGTGTCCTCCGACCTGTCGGAGGACTTTTTCGTGTATACCATGCATAAAAGGAGGCGACCCGGGTGAGTCCAGACCCTGGTGATAGTCCCTGTCAACCGATGGAAGTAACCGACCTATTATTCTGCACAATCCCGGATGGCCTCTAGCGAGCGCTGACCCTCCGGGCGTACATTCGGGGAGGGGTTCTCATGAATAAGAACACCGCTGCAGTCTTGTGGCACGAAGAGGCGCGGCTGCGCGCTCAAGATCAAGCACGCGTGGAGACATTGCGGCAATCCCCGCATTTCTTGAAGCGTTTCGTCCTCCTCCTGACCTTACTCGGTCCCGGCATTCTCGTCATGATTGCCGACAACGATGCGGGCGGGGTCATTACCTACGCCCAAACCGGCGCGGCCTATGGGCTCGGCTTCTTCGTCCCGGCGCTGGTGGTGGGCGGAGTCATCGCCTTTCTCGTGCAGGAAATGACCGTCCGTCTGGGGGCAGTGACCCACCGCGGCCACGCCGAAATGATTTGGGGCCGGTATGGAGCGTTTTGGGGCTGGTTTTCGCTCGTCGATTTAGTCTTGGCCAATACGCTGACCTTGATCACGGAATTTATTGGCATCACCATCGGGATGTCCGTGTTTGGCGTACCCCCGGTGCTCAGCGCGCTCGGCGGGTTGGCCGTCGATGCCGGCATCTTACTGGTGCTGCGCTATCGTGCCTGGGAACGAGTGTCACTCTGGATCGCGGCGGGTAATCTGATTTTTGTGCCCCTGGCGCTGATGGCACATCCCCATTGGGGCCGTGTGGTGGCCGCCTTTCAGCATTGGTCGGTCCCAGGAGGCTGGTCCGCGGCGTTTCTGTTCGTGCTGTTGGCCAATTTCGGGACCACCATTGCGCCCTGGATGCTCTTTTTTCAACAGTCATCGGTGGTCGACAAAGGCCTCACGGTGGCAGATGTCCGGCATGGCCAGCTCGACACCGCACTGGGGTCGCTGGCGATGGTGATGGTGGCCGTGGCTATTGTGGTCCTCACCGGCAGTCTCGCCTTTGGACACCCCGGCGCGCAAAATTATGACATTCAGCAGATCCTGGCCGTCATCGGTCGCCGCCTCGGTCCGACGGGAGAAGATCTCCTCGCCTTGGGGCTGGTGGAAGCCGGGACCATTGCCGCCATTGCGCTGACCGCCAGCACGTCCTGGGCGACCGGGGAGGCGTTCGGATGGCCGCGGAGCATTAATTTGCCGGTTCGCCAGGCGTGGCGGTTTTACCTCCCCGGCCTTATCAGCGCCGGGATCGCAGCGGGCATCGTGCTGGTTCCGCAGGCTCCCTTGGGTTTTCTCAATTTGACGGTCCAGGTCATCGCTTCCATCTTTATGCCCGCAGCCCTGCTGTTCCTGTTGCTCTTGCTCAATGATCGGGACATTATGGGGCGCTACGTCAATAAATCGTGGCAAAACGGGGCCGCCATCGCCATTGTGGGCCTGTTGGTGGTGCTCAATGGACTCTATGGACTCTCGGTGGTGTTTCCGCACGGATTCTAACTCAAAGGAGGCCGCGTCATGCGCACGAATACTGACACGTCGTTACAAGTGGTGGAGACCCCGGAAACCCCGGTCGTCCTAACGCGGATCACGCCCCGCCGGGGTATTCGAATCGTTTTCTGGGGCCTGCGGGTATACATCGGCGTCATGGTGGCGTTAGTGATCCTCGGATTCCTTCGCGGTATGCACTGAGCCGCAGGGATGGCCTAATGCGTATTCCGCCCGAGCATATGGGCACAATTCGTTGGCCTCCCAAGAGTCTTAGCGCCCTATTTCAGGCGCTCGGTCTGGCGTACTACACGATACAAGGTGGCGTGACTCATCTGGATCATGGCACAAATGTCATTGACCGTCAGATGATTGTGGTCACTCGGAAAACAGTTTCAGCGCATGCGCCAATCCCTTGCGATGGGCCGCGTAGGCCGGTGGGCGTCCCTGATAGCTTTAGCTGCGGCAATGCCTTCGATCTGACGATCCTTAATTAGGTCTGCCTCAAATTCGGCAATCCCCGCCAACACCGTGATGCGGGCAAAGCGGTCCAGTTTCGTCACCACGGCCGTATTGTCGGTCGTGACGCGATCCATCCAGGACCGCCGCAAATTGGGTACAATGTGTGAGGGGTCGCCCGGACAGCTTTTCTTGAAAAATTTTCTGGCAGCCGTACACCGTCAATTGCGCGACCTGCGTCTCCAGGTCGAACTCACCCGAGCATAGCCGTAAATCATGGGGTTTTGGCTCCCGTTCTGCTCTCATTAATTGGGACAAGCATACGAGATGTCGGCAACGGCGGCAGCTCGTGCGGGATCAAGCCATCGCGCCCACAATGAAGTGCTCCATACCATGCCGTTCCCATTCGCCGCGTGTGCAATAGGTGCAAAAACTCTGAAGTCCACTGCCTTGTCAAAAACATCGGACGTTCGTAGTATAATAGGTATAGTTCCACCAGGATGGTTCCGAACTGAGTATACAGCCCTTTCGCTTCAGCAATTCACGGCGAAGGGGGAACGGGGATTTGGCGTTTTCACACTAAATTCCCACTGCGATGCGTACCGTCTTGCTAATCGAAGATGATCCGCGTATTGCCCGGATGGTTATGATCGAGTTGGGACGGCATGATTGGGGCGTTCTCTGGGAGAAAACCGGCTATGGCGGAGTCAAGACCATGGAATCTTCCTTGGTTGATATTGTCCTTCTAGATTTAATGTTGCCTGACGTGGATGGAATAGATGTTTGTCACCTCATCCGCCAAAAAACCGACATACCGCTACTGGTTCTGACAGCGCGTGATGCCGTCAGCGATCGGGTGAAAGGCTTGGATGCTGGTGCAGACGATTATCTGATCAAACCGTTTGCCATGTCCGAATTGCTGGCCCGCATGCGGGCCCTTACCCGTCGACCACGCATACGACCCGACGCCAACAATGATTGGATTGTGGGCGAGAATCTCAAGATCTCCGCCCGGCGCCACGAAGTCCGCGTATTGGACGAGCCCGTCGAACTGACAAAACGCGAATTCGCCGTGTTGGAGTACCTCATGCAAAACGCAGGATCCGTAGTGACCCGGGACATGATCCTCGAGCGGGTGTGGGGATGGGGTTACTCTGGCACAAACGCCGTGGTCGATGTGTATATTGGCTATCTTAGACACAAAATTGACTGGACTCAAGCCCGATTGTCGATTGCCACGATCCGCGGCGTAGGCTATCTAATCCGGGATGCCCAATGAAACCACACCCTAAAAATCGGCCGACCTCCCTCATTGCGCATCTGACCCAACAAGTTATCTTGACCATTGTTGGACTGATAATCGCCTTTGCTGTGGTTACCATGGCTGCCATCACTGCACACTTTTATCAGGATGCGGTGTTCGATTCACGGATGATTTTCGGAAATTTGATCTCGCAGCGCAAGACATCGCAAAAGCTTGTTCTCAATGTCTATAATCGCAGCCGAGACGCGCGCATTTGGGTGGTCCAAGACACACACGTCATCGCAAGATCCCGTAATGCACCGCCCACGCCACCCAAGTTTCCATACACTGGCATTCTCTTAGACCCTATTACCTACCAGCTAGCTAGCCGTGTGAACCACGTCACCTTCGTCGTTGATTGGCCCCTGTCTTCCGATGTGGCTCTCTTACGTAACCTATCTTTGGTCGTCCTATTGGTCACTTTGGCCGGCATGGGTGTCGGCGTATGGGTGTCCCGGTGGGCCACACGTCGGGCGTTAGCGCCGGTGGAGGCAATGACCCTAGGCGTTGGGCGCATGTTAGATACAGGACGCGTCATGCCCGTCCCAATGCCCCCCGTTCGGGACGAATTTTACGACCTGGCCGGCCTCTTCAATCGATTGTTATCCAACTTAGAAGAGCGACGTCAGCGTGACCAAGCGCTATTGGCGGATGCCACGCATCACTTACGCACGCCCATGGCTGTGATTCGCGGGAATCTTGATTTGGTCAAGACCGGGAAGGAGCTGAGCAAGGTGGTGTGGGACGAATCCATGGCGGCTATTGACCGCACGCTCGCTGACATGTCCCGATTGGTCGATGATCTGTTGGCGATGGAATCCGCGCATAATTTGTCGGCTCAACTTCTAGAGCCTCTTGATCTTTTGGTGCTGGCGCACGAGGTGTTTGAGGATGCCTGTGCCATCGCCATTGATAGCACCCATCTTGCGTTCGACAACGTGGCCAACGGCCCGATTTGGGTGTGGGCGTATCCCGAATTTGCCCGCCGCGCTTTATGGTCCATTATGGATAACGCCCTAAAGTATTGTGATCCCGTGAATGGTCACATTGTTATGGCCCTGACGGAAGATCGCTCGAGCGGGTTTTCGGGCATATCGCTCATGAACAACGGCAGGGGCATCGCCGCTCAGGATATGCCGCTGATTTTCAGCCGGTTTTTCCGGGGGAAGGAAGCGCAGACCGTCGGGGGCACGGGTCTGGGTCTCTCTTTAGCCCAGTCCTTGATGCGTGCCCAGCTAGGGACAATCAGTATGGCATCTCGGAGCGGCAAGACTCAAGCTACTTTATGGTTTAAAAAACTTTCCCCCTCGGAATCCAGCGCACAATGACCGCTGCCCGCCGACGACCCTGGAAAACTCCCGAGCCACCCACACCCAGTAAATGTCAGTGGAAACCTGGGAGAACTGAAATGTTTTGTGTTCATTCAAACTTAATCAAAAGTCAACCGAACGTTCATGAGAGTTTAAAGTCTTTCTTAGAAAAATTGGCGATAATTATCTTGAATAGAGGGATGTATATTTAGTGGCACCTCATCCTGGGGGAGCACTGATTTTGCCCAATATAGGCACTAATTGTTCTACATCCCTGGAAATCACCCATCATGGTTGGTGCCGGAGGGTGTTGGCGCTAATGCTAAATATCATCACGTCAACGAAGCCGACTGCCACCAAAGTCGACCGATCCGTGACCCATAGGATGCCGGAGAATCAGCCCCAGGGGCGGGGATTCGCGTTGGGTGTACGGCGAAAACCCATGGCCGCCACCAAAACGCGAATGACCTGGACAGAACCCCGAGTCTGCAACCGTCACTCCCCATCCGAACGTTACGATGACCGCGCAATTAGTCAAACCCAGGACAAAAAGATTTAGCCAAAACACGGAGGGTATACATGGAACAAGGGCTCATTGAGAACAACCACCCCGCGAATTATGAGGATGAAGTCTGGCACGGTAGCGGTGGCGCGACACTGCGACAGATCGTGTTTGGGATGAATGACGGGCTGGTCGCCACGGTAGGCTTGGTGGCAGGGCTAATCTTTGCGGATTCATCCAAAGGCGTCGTGCTGGGCGCTACGCTAGCCGCGATTATCGCTGCAGTCTCGTCAATGGCACTTGGCTCCTATTTAGCAACCCAGACCGAAGTCGGATACCAACAAGCTCAAATCCGGCGAGAGCGCCGGGAAATTGTTGAGCAGCCCCGCGAAGAATTGCATGAAATGCGTCAGATCTACCGCGGCTATGGCCTTAGTGAACCAGAGGTAGACATCTTTTTGTCGCACTTTCAGCAGGACCGGGAACTATGGCTCCGCTTAATGCTACGGGACGAATTGGGCATTCTTCCCGAAGCCTTTGAAAACCCCTGGAAAAACGCCGGACTAATGGCATTAGCGGTAGCAGCCGGATCACTGCCGCCGTTGTTACCCGTCATCTTTGGTGCCGTCCCTAAGCATGTGTTTATCTGGGTGCTGATATTCTCGGCCGCGACCGCGTTTGGATTGGGCGGCGTAACGGCCCGTAGCACCGAACAGGCCTGGTGGCGCTCCGCCTTCTCGTTCTTAATTGTGGCCACCATCGCGGCAGGTATTGGCATGGCAGCTGGCAGCCTCATTGCTCCTCTATTGGGTTAGCACGGTCTTTCTTCTATTGTCGAAATGATATGGCAACCCGGTGTCGATCGAGTGTAAAGAAAAGTTTACGTGATGATAATCCATGATTTATGGACTTCTTAAGGGATTCTTAAGAGCATTTTTTATAGTGGTTGCATACGGGGCAATGTACTGTCACAGAAAGGGGTTAGACATGGCAGCCATCAGGCTTCAGGCAATTCACAAATCGTTCGGATCCACAAAAGTGTTGCATGGTGTCGATATGGAAGTCAGGAATGGGGAATTCGTGGTGGTGGTGGGTCCTTCGGGATGCGGCAAATCTACATTGCTTCGCATCGTGGCCGGTCTGGAATCACCCACCGCAGGAAATCTTTGGTTTGGCGATCGCAATATGACCCGTGCGGGTGCACCTGAGCGCAACATTGGAATGGTTTTTCAAAACTATGCCCTGTATCCGCACATGACGGTTTACGACAATCTCTCATTCGGCCTGAAGGCACATAAAGTCTCGCGCGGCGAAATGGACAAGCGTGTTCAAAACGTTGCGAGCTTGCTCGAGATCGAACATCTCCTCCGATCTAAGCCCTCGGCGCTGTCGGGTGGACAGCGCCAGCGTGTTGCCGTAGGGCGCGCCTTGGTGCGAAATCCTTATGCGTTTTTAATGGACGAACCGTTGTCCAATCTCGATGCGTTGCTGCGAGATCGGATGCGGGTCGAATTGCGCCACTTGCATGAGCGGTTGCGCATACCTACGGTGTACGTGACTCACGACCAAACCGAAGCCATGACCATGGCAGACCGTCTCGTCGTGATGAAAGACGGAAACATTCTTCAAGTCGGCACGCCGGAAGAAGTCTATCACGGACCACAAAACACTTTCGTCGCGCAATTTTTGGGGTCGCCGCCCATGAACTTACTGTCGGTACGCCGCGTGGCCGACCTCCGGGTGGCAGTCGATGGATCTCAAGATGAGTCCATAGCGGTTCCCCCACGGATATTAGCAGGGTGGCCCCGAGACCTTACGGACCTGTGGCTCGGATTTCGGCCAGAACGCGTCACCTTAAAAGGCAATGGCTCCACCGGATTGGAATTGACGGTAGGTATTCGCACCATCGAAACCCTGGGTTCCCGGTATCACGTCCACGGCACGTGGGGGAACATAGAGATTACCTGGGTGACGACGGAAGGTACTAACTTGGCCCTGGGACGCCAAGTGCAACTGACCGTCCCTTGGGACGATGTTCACTGGTTCGAACGCCACAGCGGGCAACGTATCCAGGAGGAACCCAGGGAAGCCGTGAGACTTGAATCGGGGAATGTGGTATGACCAACCCTGAAAATGCCGTCGAGGGTGGACATCCTGACATCCCATCATGGATGTTATGGTGGTCACGTGTCCGCACGCAATGGCAGGACCTGGTGGTGGGGTACGGGATGATCCTCCCCAGTCTTGTGGTGTTTTTGGTATTCTACTATGGACCCGCTCTGTTTTTGCTCTATATCGCGTTTTTCCACTGGAACATCTTCTCCAACTACAGTACGTTTGTGGGGCTGCATAATTTTTCGGTCCTGTTGCACCAGCCGATCTTTTGGCAGTCGCTCTTGAACACCGCGTATTATGTGGTGCTCGTCGTACCTGTAACTACCCTGCTGGCGCTGGCCTTAGCCCTAGGGCTCCGGCAAGCTTGGAGCCTCAAAGGGGGAGGGGTGTCCCAGGCCCTGGTGTTTTTGCCGCATGTGACACCGGTTGTGGCCACCTCCATCATTTGGGTCTGGATTTTTGATCCTAACTTTGGATTGGCCAACGCCGTTTTGCACGCCTTACACCTGCCACAGTTGGGATGGCTCTCCAGTGTCCACTGGGCCCTGCCCGCCGTCATGATTTATACGGTTTGGCACTCAGTGGGGCTTTACACGATTTTATTCTTGGCAGGACTGTCCACACTACCTAAGCAAGTATTGGAAGCGGCCCAACTGGACGGCGCGCGTGGCTGGTTAGCTTTTCGTCGAATCATTCTCCCCCTGATCGGCCCGATCACCTTTTTTGTCGTGGTGCTCGCGACCATCACCACCATGCAGACCTTCTCCCAAATCTACACCCTGACGGGAGGTCCCCATGGAGGAGCGGGGGGACCGGCATTTTCTACCACGACCGACTCCTTACTAATTTATCAAACCGCCTTCTTGTATGATCACTTTTCACTGGGTTCGGCCATGAGCCTAGTACTGTTTATACTCATTCTGGCTGTTACCCTGATTCAGAAATTCGTTGCCGACCGTATGGTTTTTTATCGCTAACGAAAAAGGGACGGGAGGTCGCACGCTCATGAAGACATGGCTCACGTATGGATTGCGGGCAATAGTCGCTGCTCTTATGGCTGCACCGATCTACTGGGTGTTTGTCATAGCGACGGGAAAGTCTGGTGACGCCTACAGTATTCCTCCAGTGTGGCGCCCGCTGTTCCACTGGGCCCCTTTTATGTACGTATGGATCCACACCCCGTGGGCGCGGTACGTACTGAACAGCGTGATTATCTCCGCTTCGACCATTATTTTGGTAGTCGTCACTAGCGCGCTTGCGGGGTACGCCCTCGCAGAGTTAAAGTTTCCCGGCAACTCCTTATACTTTTATATGACGCTGGGCGTGATGATGCTACCCCAGCAAGCCTTGCTCGTACCACAATACGTGGTGATGTTTCACCTACACCTATTAAATACCTATACCGGTCTGATTGTACCTTTTGCCGCCAGCACGTCGGGGATCTTTCTATTTCGTCAGTTCTTTATGAAACTGCCGGCGAGTTACCGGGAGATCGCCCGGCTAGAGGGAGTCGGGACCCTAACCTATTTGAGGCGTGTGGCCGTACCCCTTGCACGGCCTGCGGTGGCCACAACGGTCCTGCTCACCTTTATCTCCTCATGGAATCAATTTCAATGGCCGCTCATTATGACCAACAGTTCTGGACTGCAGCCCATTGAACTGGCCCTAAGCCACTACATGCAAGCATATCAGTCGCATTGGCGCGACCTCACCTCGGCCGCACTCATCGCGCTTTTACCGATTCTCATTGTGTTCGCTTTCACCCAACGGCACATTGTCACCGCGGTGGCCGGTGGAGAGGTGGGCCAAAAGGAATGAACCGCGCGGTTGTCATGAAAGGAGGTGCTAACCATGTAGCGCCCGAAGTCGCAGCCCGGGTTGACGAATCTGACCCATCCATTAAATTTAGGAGGAATAGACGTGAACAAAGCCTGGCGCCTTCTGCCCCTTTTCACGGCGGGGGCTATGGTGTTGGCGGGCTGTGGATCCGCTGCGACTAACACCGCGGCCGCATCCAAATCACAAACCGTGAGCATATCGTTCTGGGAATCTCATTCGTCCGGTAATCCCCCAGGGATGGCGATCGGACACCTTGTTCGACAGTTTAATCAGACCCACAAGCACGTAAAAATAAACTTGACCATCACGAAAGCCAGCCATAAGGCACTGGGCGCTCTAGCAGCCGGCGATGCTCCGGTGGTAGCATGGATTAGTCACTATGACGGGAACTTTCTGAGTGCCCATGCGCTCGTGTCCTGGAACAAGTACTTTAGTGGGTTCCCGGCGGCAGAAAGACAATCAATCTTCCCCGTTGTTTGGGGCAACGGGGAAGTCAAAGGGCAACACTACCGCATTCAAGCTGATGCCAAGGTGTCAGAGTTAGTGTACAACAAGACGCTTCTGGCAAAGGCAGGGATCAAGAGCCTCCCTGCTACCTGGATCCAACTAGCACGAGACGTAGCGATTATAAAGCAAAAAGTACCCGGGGTCATCCCTTTGGCTTGGAAGGATTCGTCGGCGCATATTTTGCCGCCGTTTCTATCCAACGGAGGACAGCTATTTAAAGGACCTGGCCAAAAAAAGGTCGACTTTCTATCCCCCGCTGCCACTAAGACCTTTACGTACTTTCGCAATCTCTATCAACACAAAGAAATGGTCTTTTCCCATGGCAGCGCCATTGCTGCGGACTTTGGGGCTGGGAAAATTGCCATTGCCGATGGCACATCGGCGGGGTACTTCCTAAAGGTGAACGCGGCACACGGGGCGTTTCCCATCGGTGTCTCCGGGTATCCCTCTGGATCGGCCGGACACAGCGCCAATCTGGTCCAAGGTCTGGGCTTTGTCCTCCTGGTGAATCACACCCCCCAAGATTACAAAGCGGCGACCACCTTCATTTCTTGGTGGTTTACCCCGAAGGTGCAGGCTTATTGGGGCACTCATTCCGGATATCCGCCGGTGACGCGAACTGGTCTTTCCGCCATTCCCCAGAGCTACTTCGCCCACAATCCTGGCGTGTTGGTGTCAGCTCAAGCGTTGCAATCGCCCTATACGATTTCGCGTCCGGTGCCGACAGGCTACAAAGAGGTGCAGAGCGCACTTGACACGGCATTTTTCAATGCCGTGACCGGCAGAACATCCGTGGCTTCCGCGCTCAAAACCCTTCAACGGCAAGCGGATTCCTATCTGAGCGGTCAAAGCGCCCTCTAATGCATACCACGCACAAGATCGTCAGGTGGGGACCGCTGACCACTCGAAACACGCTCATGGGAGGAGGTGAGTATTTCAGGGTGGCTCTACCACAAACGGTTCATCACGAGTTGTCCATGGGTGGTCGCCTATGTCACCCGAGGGTCCAAAACGTTCGTTTTGACCCCGGTAATTGGGCTAAAGATTGCACGGTTCAACCATACTCACAAGGAAATCCCACGGGCTTGGCCAATCGATGGCGTCTGCCGTCACATGACGCCTGGTCTGGGACAAGGGTGGGAGTTACTAGCGACAAACCGCCTCCCAGACCTCCGACATGTGACATGTGACGTCAGCGCGTTATCGGGAAAACTTATTGGATTAGACTATGGGGTAACCTCATTGGCGTAGCTACTAAACCGATGGAGGGATTCCCCCCAGTACAAATTCACGATCCAGGCAAATCCCCGCGAAACCGCGGCGGCCAATCATTATCGTACAACACCATAAGACGCTTGAATAAGGAGATAAAGGACCATGATTATTGAAGAGGCCATTCGCAATCGGGCCAGCATTAAAGTGTTTTCCCAAGAAGAAGTTGCGGCCGAACTCATCAAACGCTGTCTAGACGTAGCCGTGTGGGCACCAAACCATCACTTAACTGAACCGTGGTCGTTTCACGTAATCATGAACGATGCCCGTGAGATGGTGGCGCGAATGGTCGAGAAGGAGATGGTGGAAAGAGCTACGGGCCTTAATGTGCCCGTAGCCCAGGCTAAAGCCTTCAAGGAGCGGCAAAAGCTTTTGAGTGCGCCGTCGATCGTCGCAGTCTATTCCGCCGCCGGACCGGACGAGAAAACCACCCGCGAAAACTTTGCGGCATCTTCCGCGGCCGCTCAAAACATTTTATTGATGGCTCAAAGCGTGGGCCTCGCTAGCATCTGGCGGACGAGCGCCATTTACGAATTACCGGGGGTGCGCAGAACCTTACAGGTGCATCCGGACGCAACGTTTGTCGGTGCCTTATTTTTAGGGCATTCCGCACAGCGCACGGTGAAACGTCGTCGCACCCCTGCATCGGAAAAGACCGTTTGGCTTAACTTAGGAGTGTGAACGATGTTGCAGTGGTATTCTGGCTTATCGAGCTTGCTCGGTACGGGCGTCGAACTCGTTGAGGCCTTAACGATCATTTTGGCCGTGGGTGTGGTGCGCGGCTGGAAAGGCGCCTTGACAGGGGCGGTGACGGCCGTTGGCGTCCTCGGAGCTCTCGTGGTCATAATTGGCGCACCCCTAGTCAACATCATCCAAATTCCATGGGTTGCACTATTCGTGGGCATTATCATGCTATTGTTTGGCATTCGCTGGCTTAGAAAATCCATTCTTCGGTATTCGGGACTCAAATCGCTTCATCATGAGGAAGAAAGCTACCAGGAAGAAGTCGAACGCCAACGGCGAATCTTGTCATTGCCATCCGATCGAGGGGGCCGGGTGGCCTTTGCCACGACATTTGGCGCAACCTTTTTAGAGGGATTGGAAGCGGTTTTCATTGTCATTACCATCGGAACCAGTTCTCACACCATGACTGACGCGGTGGCTGGTGCTGTGACCGCAACGATCGCAACGGTAGTCGTGGGCTTCCTGTTGCGGCGCCCTTTGACAAAGGTGCCCGAGAACACCATGAAGTTCATTGTCGGCATAATGCTGACAAGCTTTGGGGCCTACTGGTTTGGTGAAGGCCTACTGGTACCCTGGCCACAAAAGGATCTGTCTCTGGTCTATCTGGTAGCATCTTTGCTCGTCCTATCGTGGATTTTGGTGTTACGGGCGCGGGCGCAACTCGCACGGTTTCATCAAACTATCTCTTAGCGGAGTGACTGCTATGAAAGTATTGAAAGCGTTATGGGGTTTGATTGTCGATGATGGTCGTATGGCCGCCATCCTGGTGTTAAACCTGGTAGGGGCGAGCCTTATCTTTAAGTTGACCCATTTTGGCGCTGTGGCTGTCTTAATGATTTGGATGGGACCCGTCATCTCTTTAGTCGTAGCGGTAGAGCATCAACTGCGCCGAAAGAAGCCTGGCGATCCATCCTGAGCGCTGCTCCCGAATTGTCATAACCGGCACGATATCAACGGTTTGCAATAGCCATTCAACGTGGCCGGATGCCTCATGTCAGGAAATGCGTTTCAGTCGAGCTCAATACTGACTGAGCCTTTCGCTACGACAACGGTGAACATTCTCGCGGGATTTTGCGTTGTTGCAACCAAGTGGGTACCGCGCTACACTAGGGGCAACCGAATTGTAGGTGCATAACAGGGAATCAGGTGAAAATCCTGAGCGGCACCCGCCACTGTTTGAGGGGGAGCGGACCGGCCACATCGTTCCAGACGATGGAAGGCCAGTCACAAGCGACGATCCGAAAGCCAGGAGACCTACCTATAATATTCGGGCGAGCCTGCGGGTTGTCAGGCGCCGCCTCCTTTTTATGCGGCCCTTCTCGCCTAAGGTTCAACTCTTCTGAGAGAAGGACGATCTATGATCAAGGCCTTGCATACGGCACCATTGGCCCTTGCGGTCATGCTAACTCTCGCCGGGTGCGGCAGCACGACGAGCGCAGCGGGGGCCGCCGGTCACGCCATTAAGATTACGGATGACATCCATCACACCATTGTCTTACAAAAACCTGCTCACCATATTGTTGTACTAGAGCCGAGCAACGCGGAAATTGCGCTGGACTTGGGACTCAAATCTGAGCTGGCTGGCATCGACACGTCAACCATTCAATCACTCCCGGCACCGTGGAGCCATCAATTGCACGGCATCAAAAGTATTGGCCCTTCTTTTCCGGGCATCAATGTCGAAGAAGTCGTCGCCGCCAAGCCCGATCTGGTCATCACCGGAACCGGGGTAAAGGGTATTAGTAGTCTTGCCAAGTTTCATATTCCGGTCATGACGTTGTCCCCCACGTCGATTCAAGGTATGTATCACGACATCATGCTGGTGGGTCGGGCGACGGGAAAAACCGCCCGGGCCCAAAAGATCATCGATCAACTGAAAAGACAGTTTCGGGCAATTGAGGCCAAAGTGAAGACCACCAAGACCCGCCCCACCGTATTCTATGATCTGGGGGGTCTTTATACGAGCGGGCCTCATACCTTTCTCAATTCCATTATCGACATGGCCGGGGCTAGGAACGTGGGTGCCTCGCTGTCTACCAAGCCATGGCCTCTCGTGACGGCCGAACAGGTGGTTCGCGCCAATCCCGACGACATCCTGATTGACGGGGGCTCTGGAACCAGTGTGAGTCACGAGGAGCACCTGGCGGGGTTTGACTCTACCACCGCAGTCAAAACCGGACACGTTTATGAAGTCACTCAACCCTCCTATCTCGACGAACCTGCCCCGGGGTTGGTCGAGGGCTTAAAAGAGCTGATTCATCTCATCCATCCGACTTTACGGCTTAACAGCTAAGATGGTGCGCAGAAGAAGGGCCCCTGTCAATTTTGCCGGCGCGATCCTCCTTTTGGTGATCGCCATATTTCTCGGAGTGCTGCACGGCCCTACCGCCATTCCTTTGCACACTATTGTCGCTCGGCTCTTTGCTCCCAATCAGTCCATCGCCAGCACCATTATTTGGCAAATACGCCTTCCCGCGGTATTAGCGGCCGCATTCGTCGGCGGAGGACTTTCGGTGGCTGGCGCCGTGATGCAAGCTCTATTAAAAAATCCTCTCGCCGACCCTTATATCGTGGGCGCCTCGGCCGGAGCAGGACTCGGTGCCACCCTGGCCCAAGAGTTCGTACCACTTTTGAATCTCATGGCGCCAGCCGCGTTCTTTGGAGCGTTGTCGGCTGTCATGATATCCTACCTCCTATCGCGCGGACGAGGCACGTCGGCCATGCTGACCCTCATTTTGGCCGGATACGCGGTCGGCGTTATCTTGAGTTCCGTCACCACGTTTCTCATGTTATTCAACCAAAAGAGCCTTACCACCATCTTTGCGTGGGAAGTCGGCGGCATTAACGGCGTCGACTGGACCCAAGTGTTAGTGAGTCTTTCCCTGATTGTTATCGCGCTTAGCGTAATCTGGCCGTTAGCCCCGGATATGAATGCGCTATTACTGGGTGAAGAGCAGGCTCATCATTTAGGAGTTCACGTACGCCGGGTGCAACTCATCCTGTTGGTGACGGCCAGCCTGTTAACTGCGGCGGCGGTCTATATCAGTGGTCTAATCGGATTTGTCGGGCTAGTCGTGCCGCACATTGTGCGCCGCTTAAATGGACCCAACCACCGCCAGCTGGTGCCGTTGTCCTTCATCGTAGGTGCCGCATTCTTGGCGTTAGCCAATATTGCGGCCTCGTCAATCCCAATTATTGGCCCCATCCCTGTGGGACTCATGACCGCCTTTTTAGGGGGGCCCTACTTCTTGTATCTTCTGGTTCGCCAAAACCGCTGGGCGAAAGGGTGGTCCACATGAGCGCCATGCTCTCTTTAAAGGAACTAAGCTACACCTGGTCCAAGACTACTCGTACCCTGGGCCCGCTTTCCGCTATGATTCCCAAGGGTCAGTGGGTCGCCTTAATTGGTCCCAATGGTTCCGGGAAATCAACGCTACTGCGTCTTATCGCCGCCTTTTTGAAAGCGGATCAAGGAGAAGTGTTGGTGTCAGAAAAGGCGGTCGCTAACATGACATCCACAGAACGCGCCCGCCATATTGCTTTTGTGCCGCAGTCCCTGGACACCCATTTCGATTTGACGGTCGGGGAAGTGGTAGAGCTGGGTCGCATTCATCGGCTCTCCTGGAAAGACCGACTCGGCTTTCGCACCGCCTCGGATCCAAAGCGCACAGAGGGGATCCTTCAAGACACCAAAACCTCGGATTTAAGAGACCGTCTCTTCACCACGCTTTCCGGCGGGGAGGCCCGACGCACTTTATTGGCGGCAGCCTTGATTCAAGAAACCCCGCTGTTACTCTTAGACGAGCCCACCGCGCACCTCGACCCGGGCCATGCCCTAAAGTTTCTGGATCTGGTCAAAGAAAAAGTGGAACAAGAAAACCTCACGGTGCTCATGGCCTATCACGATTTAACCACCGTCAGCCTCTATGCCAACGCGCTCTGGGTCATGGATAAGGGGCAGCTAGTGCTCACCGGCACCCCCGCCGAGGTGCTCCATCACCCACTCATCCCCCAAATCTATGACGCCCAGTTGCTCGAACTCGATCATCCGCGCACTCACCAACCGATGCTGATATTTCCCTAGTTCAACCAAAAGCGGGCGCTCTCATCCCAAGACCCCGTAAAGGCCGGACCTTTTCTGCCACATAATCTATTTTACGGCGAGACGCATCAGCCGAACGGGAACCCGCCCGCCCTCGCATTCGAGCGGCCCAGGGATTTTTGTACCGCTCCCCGTTTGGCTGCATCGGAGGCGAACAGGCCATCGCTAAACGGAACTGGATGCGTTCAGGGCAAAATCTTCCAATGTCATCCGACTTCTCAAGAATTTGCGCATGTGGTCGCTATATCCGCCTTACTCCATGGTGTGGCGTTATTGTGTGGCGGCTTCTTGTTCCGGCACACTCACGGGCTGCCGGGCGACCAGCGGGCGCGGTTGCTTGAGAGTCAAGCTGAACTACTCCCCACGGACCATGGTCCGTGGGGTTGTTCCAAAAACCTATACCTTCACACTCTCAGCGGCTCTCACTCCCGCTTGCCCCTTTTTAGGGACTCCCAAGGGTCGCGCGAAAGGTACATCATCCGCTGTCGTATGCTCCGGCGGGCTTTCTTTCTCGGACGACCCACTCTGACTCGCAGGTTGGTTTTGGATCGCCTGTTGCCAAGCCGCAGGAGCGGTTCCGCACCTGGCCAAGCGGAAGCCTTGGCGGCTTGGAGGGCATCGTCTTCTACAAAGCGGGCCCGATAGGCACTAAAGAGATCGCGTTGCATCGTCACGCCGCAGTTCAGGGCTTCGGCATAGTGCCTGGAACCCGCATGGTTGAGTGGTCGAATTCAATAGTGGACAGCCCCCGATCGATGAGGTTCTTGTTCATCGGTTGATATTTTTCCATAACAGGGATTACTTAGGCGGAGGCACTCATATTTACCCAGGGCTCGGCGCATTGCTTCGGAACCACCTGCCCACTTGTCCTATCCCACACTAAAA
>JAJZXX010000049.1 GCA_021806205.1 Bacillota bacterium
AACTTTACACCATTGGGGGGGGGGGGGTACAAATTGCATCGTAAGGAGCCATGATAGTTATATAATAATCCACAGTTTACCACCATCATCTCCTTTTCCGCACATTTCAAAGTAGATTTCTTCCCCCAGGATGTCGAGTCGAGGTTAGGTGAGAATCATGAGGCAGGTAGAGGCTTCGGTTTCAGAATACAACACAGGAAAGCTGGGCTGTCAAGAGGGTCTGCCAGCAAAATGTTTGGGGTTGCCAAGCGTGATCTTTCAAGAATTTTAGGAACGAGTCACGTGAACCGATAAAAAGCCCTATTGGGACTAGTTTCCAAAGGATTTTGGCCCTGCCATGGCGAACCTTCCTCTATGGTCTCCGGCAACCGGGAAGAAAACTGTATGGGGGGATACATGGTGCCGACAGTCGAAGCTGGTTTCTAGCGCTTACAGACACAACGTCTCTGAGCCTTGCCGCTTCTCAACTATTTTCTAGGGCGCCTCGGCCTGGTAGATCGTCTCCAGGGCAGCTTGGCTGTGCTGGAAACCTGGCCCCGGGTGCCCTCCATCAGCATTCTCGGCGTCGTGCTGCGCGTCCGCGATTCCCCCCGTAGGCGAGCTTGCGACGCCGGATCCCTCGCAGCCGGTCGCCGCCCTCGGGTTCCTGGTCCCGGCGCCACATCTGTCCGCGTTGGATCTGTCGGCGTGGCTCACCGAGCGCCCCTGGACACAATCTCATCGATTCGCGCCGATCAGCGTCTTGCTGATCTGGGTGCTCGCGTTTTTGCTCGGCTAGCGAAGCACGGAAGCGACCAAAATGGGTCCGCGGTCAGATTGGGGATGGGTCATTGGGGCAAATCATTACCCCCACCCCGAGCTTGCGCGACTTGACGCACGCCTGGATGGACGGTAGCGAAGGGGGTGCGGCGTTGGTTGCGCATTGTGGTCCTCGCTACCGCGCCGTTTTTCCCGAGACGCCCGCCATCGTATTGCAGCGGACGCCCCGGTGGCCTCCGGATAGCAGCCGTGAAACGTGATCGACGACGAGTCGTTGTGCAGTTGACTGCAGTCGATGTCAAAGACCTCGACCAATGCCAACACGACATCATTACTGTTTCCGGTTCGGCGTCGAAGGCCGCGGCGAGCGTAGCGCGCCGTTCCTGCAATTGGGTCCGCCGGGTCGCCGCTGGCTTGGGTGCCTCCGGGCCCGATGCGCATCGCGACCGTTCGGATCTGGATAGCGCCGTCGCAGACGGCCCAGGCCCGCTTCCACCCGATCTCGTGCACCAACAGTCTGAAGTTGCTTTCTTGTCCCCAACGCCCCCACCAGGCTTGCAGTAGTTCCTGTGCAGGTCGCCCATCATCACTGGTCAGCACCGGAAATGTGGCGGTCCCGTCCCGAACTCAGATTTCCCGCACCTCATCGAGGTCTCCCCAGGCGCGCCGTGATTCCGCGATTTCGTACTCGCGGTCAACCCCTGCGCGCTGAACGGTAGTCGACGCCCATTTGAGCGTCGCCGGCACGGCGTGCTGCTTGCCGTAGCCAGACAAAGTCAATACCGTTCGCAACCAGCGCCGCTGTCGACTCCTTGGAAACCCCGCCGCGGTCAAAGGCTACCAGTATGCGCTGTTCGGGATACCATTGCTTCACCCGCGTACTGACCTGCACCAGCGTCGCATAAAAGGACACGTCGCCGTCACCTTCATCCACCCACAACGGATGCCCCTTGACATCATGCGCTCGCGTTTGATGATGCCCGGGCAGGGGCAGCCGCCGCAACGTGGAATAGCCTTTACCCGAGGTCGCCCGCGAACCGGTACAGGGCAGAAAATGCCCGTCCAAATATTGTTCTTCGTACCGCTGTTCCAACTGGGGTTGGTACTTATACGCGGTGAGCAGTTCTTCCGAGGTTAGCTTGCGGTCATTCGTGGTCAACGGAAAACATCCGTCAGATGCAGCTTCGGCTTGGGCTGCGCCGGCATCAATGTCATAACGGACATGGAGCTGAATGCCCCGATTCTGTGTGGCGAGGCGGAAGAATGAGTTGACCACCTATCCCGCAAGACAACGCGACAATTTGCCAAACGCATTTTTCACGCGATGACGTTGCCCCTGATCGCAAGGGAGTCCATCGGTTATGTTGCAGTCGACCAAAGGCTGCCCGGGAAGGTGGACCGGTAGGCTGACGGGGGGTTTGTGATGCATTGCCGCGAAGCGCCCGATTTGCCGGCCCCATCGCCATTGCAGACCGCGTAGCGAATCTGTACGCGAATGGCTGAGTCGTAGACCCCACCGGCTAAAGTCGGGGGCTTCCGCGCGGCCATTTGGTGACAGTGGGAGCCATAGGCTTTGACTGAACGCCTGAGAGGCACTCTGAGATTCAGTGTGGGTCCCGGATTTAGTGAATCCGGCAAGTATGTTTGCACAATTGCAACTAAAGCTCGGAATAGGCGTTGGGGTCAAACCCCATGCGATATTGAAACTCTCAAATGACAAATGCTCCAACTGACGAAACGCTCGCGTCACCATCTCTAACTAATAGCCGTGGGGTGTAAGTGTCAAGCACTTGGTCCAGAGATATTGCACTCCGCATAGGTTTGGGCCATTCTCTATATGGAGTTTGACACGGCTCCCAACCGGCTCTTGCATGATTGCGGGGCAAAAGAGGTCGACTTTCGTTCCCAATTGGGACCATTGGCATACGCTGAGCATCCCCGAAATACCCTCACAGACTGGGAGAAAAGAAGCTATAATAAGTAAACTGACGCTTCGTGAACCGAAACAGGAAAGCGCCGTAGGTAACCTTTGGGTTCTCAACAGCGGTAAGAGCCTGTTTCGGCTTCAAAGAGGTGCGGGAAGGAGATCGATTCTGTGAAACCTCCGGCCGAAATGCAATATCGTACCCTTGGCAAAACCGGATTGAGTATTAGCTGCTTGAGCTTTGGCACCTGGGCCATCGGAGGCTCCTGGGGCGCGCTGATCGACGAAAAGATCGCCATTGACGCATTGCGCTTTGCCGTCGACCGCGGCGTCAATTTCTTCGATACCGCGGACATCTACGGCGAGGGGCGCGCAGAAACGATCTTGGGCAAGACGTTTGGCAATCAGGCGAACGTATTTATTGCTAGCAAGTTTTGCCGTGCGGGGGATTTTGCGGCTCCTCGGACCTACCGATATGACAGCGTCCGCCAGTTCGCCGAAAAGAGTCTAGCCCGACTCAAGCGCGACGCCATCGACCTGTACCAGATCCATTGCCCCCCCAGATGGGTGCTCGAACAGGGGGATGTCTTCGGCGTCTTGGACCGTTTGCAGAGCGAGGGGCTGATCCAGCACTATGGCGTTAGCGTGGAGACCGTGGACGAGGGACTTTTGGCGATGACCTACCCCGGCGTGGCATCATTGCAGATAATCTTTAACACGTTTCGCCAAAAGCCGCTGACGCAGCTGTTGCCCCAAGCCAAAGCACAAGAGGTAGGGGTCCTAGCCCGAGTGCCGTTGGCGAGCGGCCTGCTAACCGGAAAATTCCGAGCCAACGACACCTTTTCCGAAGACGACCATCGCCATTTCAATCGCGATGGTCAAGCTTTTAATGTTGGAGAAACCTTTGCCGGTCTACCCTTCGCATTGGGAGTCGAGCTGGTTGACCAGCTCCGCTGGATTCAGAACGAGCGAGGGTCGATGGCGGCCGCTGCCCTGCGCTGGATCTTGGATCAACCCGCCGTGACCGCCGCCATCCCCGGATTCAAGAACAGCCAGCAGATTGCCTCGAACCTGGTTGCCCTGGGGGTTAAACCGTTTACCCCAGAAGAACTGGAGCGACTCAGCAACTTTTACCACAGCAAGGTGGCGGGAGCTATCCGTGGCCCGTATTAGACCCGCCGGGATCCATGTTAACAACCACGGTGGCAACTTCAAACGGCGGTAGTTCCAGGTGCACGCGGCGGTCCACCGCCTGCAGTTCGGTCACCGAAGACTCGGGGTCGACGCCCTCAAGGAAGTTGGTGCGGAGCACGCGGGCGGCCCCTCGCGTACACATTCGGTAAACCCGGTAGTTACTCGGAAAACGCTCTCAAAAACATGGTCATTTTGCTTCAAAAAATATCCCCTTAGTTTCCGTCGTTTCGGGACAAGCAAGATTGGACTAAACCGCTTCGCGGTGGTTAAAAAGCTTCCCTCTAGGCGAGCGAATGTCTTGTGCTTCTCTTGGCAGGCAGGGTTCGCGGTGATACTCTACCTGTAATCGATTTGCGTTTCTCAGGAAACTTGGCGTAAGGGGGCAGTGTTGGTGAACATAAACTTGCCATTTTTGTCAATACCCCAGCGGTTGTTGTCGCAACAACCGCAACGTACACCAAGTTTCCGCTCATACCCGGGCGGGTACAGCGATTGAATTCCCATAGGTAACCGCGGTTTAGTCCAACAGAGTTATCGGACGTCCCTGGGAGTACCTCTCCGGGGCCTTTTTATGCTTGGGGACTTCCGATAACGCTCTACTTAATACCAAGGAACAAGGCATCGCCTACAGACGCCATCAGCGCATCCTCCCCCCGGACCAATGGCAGGCGGAACCGGCGCCTCCCCGTCCGGAGCCGATTACGGTCGAGCGAGCCTCTACCACCACGATCTATCGACATCTTCTCCACCTGGCGGCGTCCCCACGGGACGCCATGAAACAATCCTCGACGAGCGTGGAGTCTAGCGATGCCAACCCATCCTCGGACGATGAGCCCACTGCCCCCAAGCCGGAACCGCGGGCGAATCACACCCAGTATGCCGACTCAATTGCCAAGATTGTGTATGACACCGAGCCCAAGGCTACTACCACGGCTAACAAGAAGTTAACGGACAGCGCCTGGGGGGCCCATTTGCTCAAGGTAGCGCCCGACCTGCGGGCCCTTCTCGCGTGTCTGATCGCGTTCTACGAGGTGCTGATCTCCGGAGAGGTGGCCAAACTTAATCGGTTTATTGCCACGTATCTCCACGATCCGCGGGAACCTCTGGCCGCCTTCGCGGCCGGTCTTCAGAAAGACTATGCCGCCGCTAAAAATTGTCTGCTCTATCCTGACATCAGCAACGGCCCATGGAAGCAACCAACCAGAAAATCAAAATGGTGAGGGAAGACGGGCCGGTTTAGAGCTCGTCAACGGGCTCCATGTTCTTCCCTGGGATTACCCTGATCGCAACGCTAAGGCTCACCTCAATCGACCAACACCGCCGCCTAAGATCCCCGATGACGTCTGCAGCCCTTGGCCGTCTGGTATGGCTATCCATGCCTCAACGGCTTCTGGTGGAAGCGAGGACAGTCTGCAGTGGTTGAAGAGTAGAAGGATGATTTGACAAGGCCTACAAGATCACCCGACACCCGTCAAGCATGCGCACATTCGTGCTCAATCAATATCCACGTATCACTCGCTGTGCAAGAGCCTAACAGTCGGACCAAAAAAGAAGGCTCGTCTTATACCTACAAGGGATTTGACGGCTTTGCGCCGCATTTTGCCTATCTCGGCCACGAGGGTTACGCTTTAGGCGTCGACTTTCGGGAAGGCAGCTGGCACTGTCAAAAGGGGACGCCAGAGTTCCTGGCCGACTGTATTCATCGCGCGCAGAGCATTGTCGGCCTGCCCGCAGACGGCGCGGCGGATCCCGCCGCGCCGTCTCCTGCTTCGCCTCGATTCAGGCAACGACAGTGCAGCCAATATCGACCTGGCCGGGGAGGGCGGGACCGACCGGTTGATCAAGCGCAATCTGCGAAACACCGGAAGGGTGGCTGGCATTCGCCAAAGACAACAAAACTGACGCTGGATCGAGTATGGTCACGGCCCGACCGGGCAAGACCATTTATCGCGGCGCAACCATGCGCAAACCGAAAGCAGATCATGACTCGGAACGGGTCATCTACCAGGTGATTGAGCATACCAGCACGGCACCAGGGCAACTGCTCTTCGTCCCGGAGATTGAGGTGGCCACCTATTGGACGTCGCTGCCAGACACGGCCGAAGAGATTTTGCCGTGGTACCCCGAACACGGGACGATGGAGCAATACCATGCCGAGAACAAGACAGACCTGGATCTAGAACGGCTGCCTGCGGGGAAATTTGCCACCAACAGCCTGATCATGGAGATGGCTGCACTGGCCTTTAACATCTTACGGGTGATGGGGCAGGCGACGCTAGCCTACGAGAACGTGCCGCTGCGCAAGTCCGCCACCCGCCGTCGGCTGCGCACCGTAGTGCGCCACTTGATCACCTGTGCGGCTAAAGTCGTCCGCCAGGGGCGGACGATCTACCTCCGCTATGCCGACACCAATCCTTGGTACTGCGGCAATTGTACGCCGACTTTGCAGCACCCTGAGTTGTCCTTCCTTAGGGCAGTCTATCTTTATCGCAGTCTCCGCAAACTTCATCATCGCCCTCCGGTTTTCCCGTTCCAACGGAACGGGTCCTTGGCGCTCGTCGAACCACCCATCTACCGCGCTTTGCAAGTCGTTCCGGCTAAATAGGACGATACCCGTTCCCTGGTCACGCTTGACCTGCTCCCTTATTTGCCATATAACCCACATTCGGCACCAAAGTTTTCCATCCATTGGGCCGCAAGGGATTCCGGGATCGCCATCGCAGAATTAGTGACTACAGCCAGGTTTGCATGGCCTCCACCACCGGCTTCACGGTGGAATCGTCCAAGACCGCCGCACAATTTAGCGCGGTGACGTACGTGCGTTGAATGTCCGACGGTTCGGTCAGGGTTAA
>JAJZXX010000239.1 GCA_021806205.1 Bacillota bacterium
CTGATGTTGCCACTTCTCCTAGGACTGGCTGGTGCAGGCGTCACGGTGGGAACGGTTTACTATTCTCAAGCTAAATTGCAAAATGCGGTCGATGCGGCAGCGTTGGCTGGAGGGCGGGCGCTTTTCACTCAAGGCAATGCCAGTGCCGTGAATAGCCAGTCCACGATTGTGAGCCAAAATGATCCCACTGCTAATAATATCAGTGTAGCCGTATCGCCCTCCAACCCCAACGTTGTTGTCGCTACCGCCAACGCATCCGCTCCCGGATCGTTTGCCTCGCTGTTCGGCCATCCTACCTTTTTAATCAAGGCTAAGGCCGAGGCTGAAGTCGGGCCTGGGTCCCCGTTCAATTATGCCATTTTTCAAGGTGACACTCATGCATCCGATCCGCCCCTTACCCTCAATGGCAGCGACACCGTCACGAGTAGCACCAATCAAAACAACGCCAATGTGCATTCCGACAATAATTTAGACTTAACGGGATCAGTCAGGGTAGCGGGATCCTGCAGTGCCAATCCCACGGTCACATTGACGGGAGCCACCAATTGCGCGGCCGGTGTTATTCAATCGGCACCCGAAATCCCGATGCCACAGTGGACGCCCGCGGAGGTCTCCCCCCAAAATGCGACAACCATCGGATCACCCGAGAACCCCGTGGGGATGACCATTAACCGCGGTAGTTCCGCTAGTGGCAATTACATCGTTTACGGCAATCTCACGATTGACGGAAATTCTAACGTCACCGGTCACTATTTGGTCGAAGACGGCAACATTACCATCCACGGAAGCTCCCAAATCGCGGGTTCGTTAGTCACGTTCGGGGGAGGCATTTGGTTAAGCGGCACAGTCACTCAATCAGGTGGTGGAGCTTTGGCCCTGGCTGCTTTTACAAAGAACGGCACCATCTCCCCGGATGCAACCGCACATGAGACCGGTAATTCCCCAACTCCAGGCGCTATCATCCTATCTGGAAACGTCACCGTCAATAGTGCCCTTTATGCCCCGGATAGCTATATTTTGGCTACAGGGACCGATACCATCAATGGATCGGTGGTCGGATATCGCGTGAACTCAACGGGAACCGTCAGTGTATTGGACAATCCCGAAGAAAATTCCGCCCTACCAGTTCAACAGGTGACCTTAATCCAATGATCCAATGGATTAGGACTCACTCCGGGCAAGCCCTCGTCGAAATGGCGCTGATCCTCCCTGTGCTCTTAATCCTCTTGATAGGCATCATCTCTTATGGCCTTTACATCAATGCGGTTGATACCGTACAAGAGGCGGTGCGCCTGGGGGCAAGAGGGGCGAGCATAGGCGATACCATGGGCTGCCCCGGGTATTCAGCTGCCAAAGAGCTCGCGTCGGGTCACCAAGCCACCGTCTATGGTGTGGTCAACGATCAATTAAACGGTAATCGCTGGCTGTCGTCAGATCGTGTACCCACCTCCATCAGCTATGCGGCCATTATCGGCAATCAATCCGATAGTCAACAAAACAATGTGATGATTACCGTTGCGGTCCCCTATCACCCGATCATACCGATTCCCGGGTTATTGCCTGCGCAGATGGAAATTGCACAAACCTACGAAATGATGGTGCAAAATCCCCAACCGACCAATGCGGTGACTACTGCCGAACCTACCGGATCACCGTATTATGAAAGCAACCAATGGACCTCCCCCCCACCCCCATCGGGGAACGTCGAGTACTTAATTCAACCCGGCGGGTGCTAGAAGGATCCTAACGAAATGAGGCAGGCCTGTGTTTTCGGTATATTTAGCGGCTAATCCGGCTCTTGCGAAAGAGTGGTCGGCCCACTTGGAACGGCGTCCCGATACCGCCATGGTCGTTGGCTCTCATAACGCATTAGGAAAAGCGTTGGCGCACTGCGCCCGCGATCTTCCTGGTGTTCTCATGCTCGACGACGATTTACTCGCCGAGTCCCCTGAATACCTGGATACTTTGTCCGTGACCGCCTATCCCATCCTCCTGGTCGCCCACTCCAACGACCCGGCGGCAACGCACCGCGCCCTAAAAATCAAGGCCAAGGACATCTTGACCCGGGACAACTGGCATGAGGAGCTTTGGGCCGTACTCGATCGGATTGCCGTGCCACTATATCCACGCGATAAGAAGGGGGGACGCATCATCGCCGTATTTTCACCTAAAGGCGGAGTCGGTAAGACCACTTTAGCCGTTAATCTGGCGGTGTCGATTGCCGACCGCCGCCATGAGCCTGTCGCCCTAGTGGATCTTGACCTATCCTTCGGGGATGTGGCCCCCATGCTCGCCATAAATCCCTCTCTGACCATTCATGACGTCTCACAATCCGGCGTGGATCCGGCCACATTGGACCAGGCGATGACGCATCTTCAACCGAACGTCTTTGTGTTGGCCGGACCCAAGGCTCCCGAGCAAGCGGAGGATGTGACCCCAGCATCTTTGGTGAAAATTATCGAAATTCTTCGTGAGAACTATGCCTATATCGTTCTCGATCTCGCCCCAGGGTATCAAGAGACTAATGTGATTGGACTGGACTTAAGCGATATCGTCCTGACCTTATGCACCCCGGATGTGGTCGCGATGAGGACGGTCGGCCAAGCCTTATCCGTTTTGAGAGAAGATTTTCGCTACCCTTCGGAAAAAACCCGGTTAGTACTAAATAGAACCGGTTCGCGCACCGGCATCGAAAAATCCGATATCACAACCATCTTGAAAACATCTCAAATCTATGAGTTGCCCAGCGCTGGAACGGCTCCGGTCCGAGCTGCTAACCAAGGCATTGCTTTTGTTCGCCAAGAACCCTCATCACCCCTGGCTCGCGCCATTGTAAGTCTAGCCACCGATCTCACGGATGAACACCCCAAGCCAGGCAAAGGCCGGATCACACGGCGCGGGCGACGATCCAGAGACTAACATCCCGATCGCGTGTGCTATTTTGCACGCGCGTCACCTCGTGTCGGGCACCCAGACCGCCCACTGTCCTTGATGCACTACTTGGTGCCAGTGGTGGCTCTTCAAATACCAGCGCAAATCAGCCAAGAGAAAAGCATTGGGCCATACCACCATGTTAATATGATGCGCACTAAAAATCTGTGAGACGCGCGATGCCGGAGTGGTTGTATTTAGCACTAATGTCACATAATCCTGAAAACGTTGACCATTGGCCAAAAAGAAATCGGACCGGCCATCGGCATAAATGCCACTGACACCATGGGCTTCTAGGTACCCGCCGTCATCAATGGGGGCTAACACCACCTGGTGGGGAACGCGGCGCGCAGCCCAAGACACTTTGTCTGGAACAACCGGGTGAACCCAGTGGGGCTTTAACACCCCGGCGAACAAGAGCGAAGCGGCCAAGGCAGCCGTCATCCCGCTAATTTGTGCCCAGCGAAAGCTCATCGTCCCTTTTGTTCCCGAGAGCCACTCCTGAAAACGGGAGCCTTTTCCCAAGCCGTATCCCATCCAGAGCACAAACACCATGCCAAAATAGGGAATCATGCGGATCTGGTCAAAAAAGGCTAAAGTAATGCCCACAAACCACAAGTCGAGAACAAATGGGTAGGATACATGAAACCGCGCCCGCCATAGCCACGCTAAAAACACCAATCCACCAATTAATAAAAAGAGGGTCTCATGAAAGTTGATGGACTGCCACTCTTGGATAAATCTGATGATGTAGGAATTGTGGTCCAGCCACCAGGCATAGGTCAGCGTTTGCAAGTGAAACGGGGTCAGTGCGGTCACGATGGCAACCGGCGCAACCATCCCTCCAAGAGCTTCAAACCCGGCAAGGCGCCAGTCTTGGTTCCAAAGACTTAAGACCACCTCCAAGAATGACAGCACTAAAATCATAAGCCAGCTACCATGAATATTCGCCCAGACCAACGTCAGCGGTGAGAGCACCCAAAGCCAACGGGGATTCTTTCGGGATCGCCATAAGACCCCTAATAGGAATGGAAACGCCGCATAAGAGAAGAGTTCGGCTCGAAGCCGAATCGTAAAGGGAAATAGCAATACCGAGTAGAGGGCATAAAGTCCCCACGTGGCCTCCTTAGTCAATTGCGGCGCAATAACCTCGATTGTCCACAAAAATGCCAACAACATGAGAACCTCAAACACGAACAGCACACCGATAAAGATAAGGGGATGCAAATGGGGGTCAACGACATAGATAAACCACTCCCAAGCCCACTCCAAGTCCACCCACGGCTTACCGGCCAGGGCCGTACCGTTCCAAGCTGCAGGGTTTTTCATCAGTACCCGGTGATGGTTGGCCATCCATCGACCGCTGTTCCACACCCACCAGAAGTCTCCCTTAAGACCATAGCGGATAAAATCCAAGATCGGAACAAACAGCGAAAGACCAACAAATACAAAAATCGTATAAAAGCGAAAGCGCGGGATCCATCGTACGCGCTGTTGGGTCGAAGATGCTTCCGGTGTGGTCATCGCGTCGTCATCCCTTCCGCCGACATTAGGCTCATTCTAACGGGGATGCCCTATGACGCGAAATTCCTAGGCACAATTTTAAGCCAGACGAAACATTAGGGTCTGGACAGCTTAGGCTACGATAAGCGACTAATGACACCACTTTGTGGATGAACCACTAACAAACTGGAAAAGCCTTTCGGGCCCTTGCCTGATCCCTGAATATCCACCGACCAATCGCGACCCATAGGTGTGACTTGGACGCCCCAGTGGCGATGTCGGGCCATCGCATGACGAAAATACGCATTGTGAGAGATGTGCTTCCCCATTTTCATTGAATAGGCTTGAGCGTAAGCCCGGTCAGCTGACGCTGTGATCCCTTTTGGATTATTGTCGCGCTCAAATGATAGCGATACAGCCTTACGCCTTGGTCGCCTCCAAGATTCCTAAATCCTGCAATATCGGACGTCAATACCACTCCGCCCGCCGTATGAGTCTCATGGGGCGTTTGACCCAAAAAGGTAAGTGTCGTCGCCAGCCAGCTCAACGGGGCCGAGGACTTCCAGACTGATTGTCTGTTACTCGGTACCACAAGCGGTAGGGCCTCTAAAAACGCCTCGAGTACGGCATAAGGCGTATTCAAGGGGATAGGTTCAGGTGTTGTGGGAAGACAGCGCTCCTTAGATCCTAGCTGCATGGATCCAACTCCCCGTACGCCCTCCACATACCTTATCGGCGTAACCGTGGCATGTTGCCATACATCGTAGGTCTGGCTCAATATGGCCAGATGCGATCCCTGGGCCTCAAGAAATCCGAAGAGCCCCCCAACGTATGGCAACTGGATGGCTTGAAATTGACGCGTTTTGGCCAGATAGCAATATGCGGCGACCGAAGGTCCCCGAAGCGGGGCGAACCGGTGGGATGAAGCATCCTACGTGAAAACCTGATATTGGCATCCGCCGGTTCCACAAAACGATTGATTACCCTGAACCACGATCACGGGCAGGTGCTCCTGGCCGAATTTCACACCATGACCCCGCCTACCGGAGGCTGGGACCATAAGACGTGTCTTTGCGCATCGCTCACGGTTAGTGTGTCAGAACTTCCCGAAGCGTTCATCCCCAGGCGGAGCCGATCCGCCTGATGAAATCCTGTCAGGGCCTCCGTCAACGACATGGGGCGGCCCTTCATGCCATTAATCACAGTTTGATAATGTGGGACCCCACGACAATCGCCTCACCCACTTGGTTATTCTCCAAGGGTTGGTCATCTTCATTGACAATGCGGATGGCATGACCCGGACTGTCGACGGGGGGCCGTGCATTACTTCATGGGGCCAAGTCACAGCGATCATTCCGGTCGATTCGGTTTGGCCGCGCCCAGAACCAATAGCGCCTGATTAAAAACCCGACTCACTTCCCGAACCTTATCTGTGACATGGGCGCCCCCCCACACTTAACCCGTCGGGCGCACGACACATCACGTGAATTTTTCCCAAGTTCCGCCCGCATTAGGAACACCATAGACGGTACCGCAATAAAGAAGTTGATACGCTCCTGGTAAATGAGATCCAGGTTCTTGCTAGGAGAAAAATTATCGACCAGTAAAATTCCTCTGATCGCATGAGCGGTCGGACCGAACTCCTGAAATAAGACGTGAAATAATGGGGAAACCTCCATGTCGACCACGTCGGAGAATACCAGGCCTGCACATTTTGCTGGTCAGCAGCCAGCATCGGGAGGGGAGAAATCATCGCGTCCCTAGGCCGCCCCATAATTCCCGACGTGTAAAAAATGGCCGCTAAAGTATTTCCGTCCAGGGGCGATCCCTGTCTCGGGGCTTTTTGCAATAGTGCCTCCCAGTACTCGCCCTCCGCCATGTCCAAATCCGCCGCGCGTAACGCTAATTGCAACACCTCTTTCAACTCGCGACCCCGCTAATATCAGCCCGACTCCCGCATTGTTCGGCAGATAACCAAATTCCGGGACAGCTAAGCGCACATTAATTGGCACCAGTACCAGCCTTGAAGTGATCAGGTGTCAATATAAACACGTGACTTCCCGTCATAACGGCTGCCCGGCGCCCGACCACGCCACCTAAGTGCGCATGCGTCAATTCGCGACCCTGGCGATCTATCAGCCCCCCCTTATGCAGTTGTTTTGACACGCTGCCTTAATATGCGTTCCCGAGTGGCTGGCCCCCGATTTAGCCGTGTAATCGCCCCGGA
>JAJZXX010000048.1 GCA_021806205.1 Bacillota bacterium
AATCGCTTGCGGGGCTTCAAAATTTAGTGGTGCGCCCGTGAGGATTTGAACCTCAGGCCTCCTGATTCGTAGTCAGGCGCTCTATCCACTGAGCTACGGGCGCGAGTCGATTAGTATAGCCTGCCAACAAGTCGGCTGCAAATGTAGTGAATTCAACAACTGAAACTAAATGGCGGAGGGAGTGGGATTCGAACCCACGCTAGGCTATGAGCCTACTAACGGTTTAGCAAACCGCCCTCTTCGACCTCTTGAGTATCCCTCCACAGGCACCCACCATCGTATCATGCACATGATCCGAGAGCAAGTGTTGTTTGTCGTCTTTTGGTTCTAAGCTGGCGGAGGGGACAGGACTCGAACCTGCAAGCCTTTTTAGGGCGGCGGTTTTCAAGACCGCTGCGTTACCAATTACGCTACCCCTCCAACACAGTATCCCTATTGTAACCGACCAACACACCATATCCAAGAGACATTTTGTGACTTAACTGGATTAACCCAAGCGTGTACGACCGTCCAAGTAAGGTTGCAGTACGGCTGGGACAACCACGCGTCCCTGGGCTTCTTGAAAGTTTTCCAGTATCGCGGCAAACGTGCGACCAATAGCTAAGGCACTTCCGTTGAGAGTATGAACCAACTCGGTCTTCTTCGATGTTTCCCGACGATAGCGGATGCGGGCGCGCCGCGCCTGAAAATCTCCGAAGAGACTTACGGACGAAATCTCCACGTATCGTCCATAACTGGGCATCCACACTTCCAGGTCAAACGTTTTTTCCTGGGTAAACCCCATATCGCCCCCGCATAATAAAACCGTGCGATATGGTAATCCTAATTGCTCCAATACATCTTCGGCGTCCTCTACCATTGCGGATAAAGCATCCGCCGAATCCTCAGGCTTGGTAAACTGCACCAATTCCACTTTGTCAAATTGGTGTTGGCGGATAATACCACGGGTATCGCGTCCGGCTGCGCCGGCTTCGGCTCGAAAAGAGGCCGTATAACCCGTATAGCGAATAGGTAGATCCTTTTCATTCAAAATCTCGTCGCGATGTAAATTCGTCAAGGGAACCTCGGCGGTGGGAATGAGATAATATTCGTGAGGCACCACCCGAAACACATCGTCCGCAAATTTCGGAAGCTGTCCGGTTCCAACCAGCGATTCTCGATTGGCTAAATAGGGTGGAGCCATTTCCGTATAGCCGCGGCGCCGGTTGTGGTCCAACATGAAGTTGACCAGGGCGCGCGCCATTTCCGCGCCCACGCCGGCAAACACCGTAAACCGCGCGCCAGCTATTTTTCGTGCCCGTTCAAAATCTAATACCCCTAATGCCTCGCCGAGCTCCCAATGGGGCTTGGGCTCAAAACTAAACGTGGGCACCATTCCCCACCGGCGCACCTCCACGTTATCCTCTGCGGTGGCGCCATCCGGGACATCCTTTAGGGGCGGGTTCGGTATCGCCATCATTTCTTCTTGCAACGCCGCGTCCACCTCCCGCAACCTCGCCTCGAATCCCGATATTCTATCCCCCACCCCACGCATTTCTTCAACTAAGGCATCGGCGTTTTCACCAGCCTTTTTTTTGTGGGCGACTTCTAGGGAGACTCGGTTACGCTCAGCCTTTAACTGCTCCATGTCCGTCAATAGCCGGCGGCGTTCTTGATCCTGGTCTATGATCCGGGTTAAATCCACCACGACACCTTTTTTGGCCAATAAAGCTTGTATCTCCTCCGGATTGTCGCGAATTCGCCTCATATCCATCATCCGTTTCACCCTCTTTTCGTCGTAGATAGCGCGCTAGGGCTCCGCATGGATCGCATCCACCAAGGCACTAATAGAAGTGTGGTATGGTTGATGCAGCACTCCAACATCCGTAATAATCCCACTGACCAAATATCCCGGGGTCACATCGAAGGCAGGATTGAACACCGAAACTTCCTGAGGTGCCACCACGGTTCCCCTAATGGTCCGGACCTCATCGTGGCTACGCTCCTCAATCGGGATTTGATCTCCTTGATCCAAGGCGAGATCAATCGTGCTAACCGGTGCCGCCACATAGAAGGGTACGTGATGGTAGTGGGCCAGCACCGCTAGACTATACGTCCCAATTTTATTAGCGGTGTCGCCATTGGCACAAATTCGGTCGGCTCCCACCAGGACCACATCCACCAACCCCCGAGCCATAAGGCTCGCTGCCGCATTATCGGTAATCAGTGTGGCCGGGATACCGTCTTGCAAGAGTTCCCAAGCGGTAAGGCGAGCCCCTTGCAAAAGAGGCCGGGTCTCGTCTACCCAGACCCGTTCGACCAACCCCCGGCGAAATCCCTCACGGATCACGCCTAGCGCCGTGCCCATTCCCACCGTCGCCAGCGATCCGGTATTGCAATGAGTCAGAACACGGCTGCCGGGGGTGAGATTTTGAGCGCCCCACTCGGCCATGCGGGTATTGCGTGCTTGTTCTTGTTTGGCCAGCCGGTCCGCCGCCTGCCTCAAAAGCGAAGGAACCTCATCTCGCTCAGAATCCCGCACGGCTTTCCAAGCGCGGTCGACAGCCCACTGGAGGTTGACGGCTGTGGGGCGGGCCACCCTCACCCGATCCTTAGCCTCTTCTAAGAGTGTCCAAAAATCATCCCGGCCTCGAAGAGCCTCAGCTTCCAGCCACAATGCATAGAGTCCCGCGATGCCGATGGCCGGAGCACCACGCACCGCCAGAGTCTGAATAGCTTGCACAACCTCATCCGCCGTGTCGCAACGCCAATAGCGAATGGCATCAGGTAAAGCCCGTTGATCCAAAATGGTGACGCTGCCCGTGTCGGGCCGAATAGGCTCAATCACCGATCCTCTCCCCGCCTTTCTCAACAAAAAATCTCGCCCCCTACTCGGGACGAGTCCATGCTCGCGGTACCACCCCAGTTGACCAGGTTGCCCCCGATCCTCTTGACACCGATATCGAGGTGACCGCCAGTGCCTTAGACTGGTCTCTCCGAAAGCGGAAAGCTAGAGCCTGGCTGATTTTCACTACCCACCAGCTCTCTCATTCAGGCAATCCAGCACGTTCTTTCATCATCGAGCAGCGTCTATTACGTTGTTACTAATCTAGCTGGTCGTAACCGACACGTCAAGAAACGCCTTTAACGGTCAATGACCGCCGAACTTTTTCCACGAAATATTGGTGGATGCGGACGTCGTCACTCATTTCCGGGTGAAACGCACTAACCAAATACGGACCGGCTTCCGCCATGACAGCCTGGCCGCGATACCAAGCCAGCGGCGTGACAGTGCGACCCAGGCGCTGAATTTGCGGGGCCCGGATAAAAACCGCCGGAAAAGGGGCCCGTCCCAATACCGGAATGTCGAGGTCCACCTCAAACGATGCCAGTTGCCGACCAAACGCGTTGCGAGAGGCATCGATGTCCACGAGACCTAACCGTGCTGGCGACTTACCAATGACGGTCGTGGCCAACAAGATAAGTCCGGCGCAGGTCCCATAAATGGGAAACGGCCCCCTTTGCGTGCGCTCGCGCAAGGCGTCGATCAAACCATACTCGTCCATAAGCATCCCTATTGTGGTGCTTTCGCCACCGGGAATAATTAACCCTTGTACATCCTCCAGGTCGCGGACGACGCGCACCAACGACGATTCGGCACCCGCCCTTTGGATGTGGCGCATATGCTCCCGCACATCGCCTTGAATAGCCAGCACCCCAATCCTCATGGTTAAATACCCCGATCCTGCATCCGATCTTTAGCGTCCAACGTCGCCATTTCCAGCCCTGGCATCGCTTCACCCACGTCTTGGGAAACCTCCGCAATGACTTTCGGGTCATTATAATGCAGGGTCGCGCGCACAATGGCATGCGCGGTCTTTTCAGGGTTTTGCGACTTAAACACTCCGGACCCCACGAAAATACCATCGGCACCGAGTTGCATCATCAGCGCCGCGTCCGCGGCCGACGCGACGCCTCCCGCGCTAAAATTGACAACCGGAAGACGCCCTAATTCCTTAACCTTTTTTATCAAATCCAAGGGCGCACCAAGCTCTTTGGCCAGATCGGCCAGTTCCCCTTCGGGAGTGGATACGACCATCCGAACCTCATGATTGACTCGGCGTAAATGACGCACGGCTTCTACGACATTGCCGGTTCCCGGCTCCCCTTTGGTGCGGATCATAGCAGCCCCTTCCGCAATCCGGCGCAAGGCTTCCCCTAAGTCTCTGGCTCCACATACAAAAGGAATGGTGAACTTCCACTTGTCAATGTGATACTGATCATCGGCGGGGGTAAGCACCTCACTCTCGTCGATATAGTCCACTTCTAATGCCTCCAGCACCTGGGCTTCCACAAAATGCCCTATCCGGACTTTGGCCATCACCGGGATAGATACCGCCTCTTGAATGGATCGTACAATCTTGGGGTCAGCCATGCGCGCCACCCCGCCCGCCTTGCGAATGTCCGCAGGCACTCTCTCCAGTGCCATGACGGCAACGGCCCCGGCTCTTTCAGCAATCGTGGCTTGCTCCGGAGTCGTCACATCCATAATGACGCCACCTTTTAACATCTCCGCCAATCCGGATTTGACGTTATAAGTCCCATGTTGTTCCTGCATGCTTATAGCCTCCTCAATCAAAACGTTACTCCGACTCTTCCTCTTGCGTGATTAATGCGAGTGCGCTTACATGATGGTTATCTTCCATCCGCATCACACGCACTCCTTGAGAGGTCCGTCCCTGGTGGGAAATGGACGCGACGGTCAGGCGAATCAAAATCCCTTCACTGGAAATCACCATAAACTCCTCCGAACCCTCAACCGGCAAGATACCGGCCACGGGTCCCGTTTTAGACGTCAGACGCATGGCCATCACACCATGGCCGCCACGACCGATACGGCGAAACTGATCGAGCCGCGTGCGCTTACCGAATCCATTCTCGGTCAACACCAGCAGTTCCTTTTGGTCCGACACCGTGGCCAACGAGACCACACGGTCATCACCCTTCATGCGGATTCCCGTCACACCGCGGGCCGAGCGTCCCGTAGGACGGATCAATGCCTCTTGAAACCGAATTACTTGTCCAGAACGCGTCGCTAACAGCACGTCGCTGTGCCCTTGGGTCGATTCCACCCGAATAAGTTCGTCATCCTCGTCCAAAGAGATGGCAATGATGCCACCGCCTCGCCAGGTACCATAATCGGACAATGCCGTACGTTTGACAACACCACGCTTCGTGGCAAAAACCCAAAAGTGACTATCCGAGGTGTCTGACAACGTTTGGACCGCTGCAATGCGCTCTCCGGATTCGAGCGCCACCAGGTTTGCCGCCGAGATTCCCTTGGCTTGGCGCCCGGATTCCGGAATCTCATGCACCTTGACGCGATAAATACGACCGCGATTTGTAAAAAAACAGAGATAGGCATGGGTGCTCGCGACAAACAAATGCGCGATAAAGTCGTCTTCCCGCATCGTGCTGCCACTGACACCCCGTCCCCCGCGGCGCTGCGATTTATAGACGCTGGGAGATAACCGCTTAATGTAGCCCCGGTGCGTAATCGTGACGACCATGTCCTCTTCCGGGATGAGATCCTCGTCTGAAATATCCTTCACCGATGGCCCCAGTTTGGTGCGGCGCTCGTCACCATATTTTTTGCGGATGTCCGACAAGTCTTGTTTGATGATGTTATACACTAACTGCTCATCCGCCAAAATGGCACGTAGCCGTTCAATAAGCGCCATCACTTCCCGGTACTCCGCCTCGATTTTTTCGCGCTCCAACGCCGTCAATCGTTGGAGCCGCATCTCCAAAATGGCAGTGGCCTGCTTGTCGGACAGACCAAAGCGGGTCATTAACCCCTCGCGAGCCGTTTCCACCGAGCTCGACGATCGAATAATGCGGATGACTTCATCGAGAAATTGGAGTGCAATGCGCAGGCCTTCTAAAATATGAGCGCGGGCTTCCGCCTTAGCCAATTCAAATCGTGTCCGGCGCTCAATCACCACCTTGCGATGGTGAATGAAGTTCTCCAGCATTTCCCTGAGCGTTAAGACAACCGGCCGACCATCCACCAATGCCAGAAGGATAATGCCAAACGTTTGTTGCATCGCCGTATACTTGTACAACTGGTTGAGGGTGACCTTCGGCACGGCATCGCGTTTCAGTTCAATAACTACCCGAACGCCCTGGCGATCGGACTCATCACGCAAGTCCGCAATCCCTTCCATGCGGCGTTCATGAACTAGATCAGCAATTTTTTCGATGAGCTTAGCTTTATTCACTTGGTAGGGAATCTCCGTGATCACAATGCGCGAACGTCCCGTGGCGGTCTCCTCGACTTTAGCGATGCCACGAATGGTGATAATACCGCGACCTGTCGTATAGGCTTGGCGGATGCCTTCACGGCCCATAATCATGCCACCCGTGGGAAAATCAGGGCCCGGCAAGACGGTCAATAACTTTTCTAAATCGGTATCAGGATGGTCGATTAAAAGGGTGGCCGCGCGACACACCTCGGCCAAGTTATGGGGGGGAATGTTAGTGGCCATCCCCACGGCAATCCCTGATGATCCGTTAATGAGGAGATTGGGGATTTTAGCGGGCAGTACGACCGGCTCCTCGGTCGTCTCGTCAAAATTCGGCGCAAAGTCGACGGTTTCCTTATCAATGTCCGCTAAGAGTTCCATGGCAATAGGCGCTAATCGCACTTCCGTGTATCGCATGGCCGCAGGCGAATCCCCGTCCATGGATCCAAAGTTCCCATGCCCGTCGACCAAGGGATAGCGGATAGAAAAATCCTGCGCCATGCGTACCATGGCATCATAGACCGCTGTGTCTCCATGTGGGTGGTAGCGGCCCAGTACTTCCCCCACGATACGCGCGGACTTCTTATAGGCCTGAGTCGGTGTGTTGCCTAATTCTTGCATTGCGTACAAAATGCGTCGATGCACCGGTTTTAAGCCATCACGCACATCGGGCAGCGCGCGGCTGACAATGACGCTCATGGCATAGTCGATATACGACCGTTTCATCTCATCTTCAATGTCTACGGGCATTACGCGACCGATATTGGCCATCTGATCCTCCGGATTATCCTACAGTATCGAGGTTACGTACCAGATGCGCATGTTCCTGGATAAAGTCTCGGCGAGACTCAACCTTTTCTCCCATGAGCACCGTAAAAATCCAATCTGCTTGGGCGGCATCTTCCAGCTCCACCCGCAAAAGCGTGCGGGTTTCCGGATCCATAGTGGTATCCCATAGCTGATCGGCATTCATTTCACCCAACCCCTTGTAGCGTTGGATGTTAATGTTGGTGCCGCGTCCCCACTCATTCAAAATCCGTTCCAAGCTTTGATCGTCATAGAGATATCGCTCCTGCTTGCCCTTTTTCACCAAATATAGCGGTGGCTGAGCAATATAGACATATCCCGCCTCAATTAAGGGGGCCATATGGCGATAGAAAAAGGTTAGCAACAAGGTGCGAATGTGTGATCCGTCCACATCCGCGTCCGTCATAATCACCACGCGATGATAACGCGCCTTATCAAGATCAAACTCGTCCCCGATGCCAGTCCCAATCGCGGTAATCATGGCCCGGATTTCCTCATTACCGAGAATTCGGTCCATTCGGGCGCGCTCCACATTCAATATTTTCCCGCGTAGCGGCAATATGGCCTGAAATTCTCGGTTACGCCCTTGTTTAGCAGAACCGCCTGCTGAGTCCCCTTCAACCAGGTACAATTCCGATTCAGACGGATCGCGGCTCGAGCAATCGGTTAGCTTGCCAGGTAAGGACGAGGATTCCAAAACATTTTTTCGGCGCGTCAACTCCCGGGCTTTTCGCGCTGCCTCACGCGCACGAAAAGCTTGGATCGACTTTTCTAAAATCCGTTTGGCCACGGACGGGTTTTCCTCAAAAAACGTGGACAGGCCATCCGCAACAATACTGTCGGTAATGCCTCGAACCTCCGAGTTGCCTAACTTGGTTTTGGTCTGACCCTCAAACTGTGGTTCGGGCAACTTTACCGAAAGAACAACTGTAAGCCCTTCCCGCACATCCTCCCCGGATAAGTTGGTATCTGTTTCTTTCAGGAGTCCCAATCTTCTAGCATAGTCATTGCAGACCCGGGTAAGAGCGGCCTTCAGTCCCGCTTCATGCGTTCCCCCCTCCAAAGTTCTAATGGTGTTGGCAAATGTCAATAGCGTTTCTACATAACTGTCATTGTACTGAATGGCAGCTTCCACCATGACACCATCTTTTTCGCCCCCAAAGGCGATCGGATGCGGGTGGACTACCTCTTTGTTGAGATTCAGATACTCGACGAAGGATCGTACGCCACCCGAATAGTGATAGCGGACTTGACGACCGGTGTCCTCTTCGTACAAGGTCAACAATAGACCCGCATTGAGAAATGCCTGATCACGCAGGCGGGTCGCGATGGTGTCAAACATGAACCCCACTTCGTCAAAAATCTCGGCATCGGGTCTAAAGATGACCTCAAAGCCCGTTCCATCGGTCTTTTCGATCTGGGTTACGGCGTCCAGCGGTTTTCCCTGTTCGTAATGTTGGACGTACCCGGCCCCCCCAAATCGGCTGTACGCTGTCAATTCGGAAGACAACGCATTAACCACCGATAGTCCAACCCCGTGTAGCCCGCCGGACACCTTGTAACCGCCGCCGCCGAACTTTCCCCCAGCATGCAACATGGTCAGGACCACTTCCAGTGTGGGAATGCCTACTTTCGGGTGGATCCCGATGGGAACCCCGCGACCGTTGTCACGAACTCCCACCCGACCGTCCCGATAGAGAGTGACGTCGATCCGATCACAGACCCCTGCCAATGCTTCGTCGATTGAGTTGTCGACAATTTCATACACGAGATGGTGTAGGCCCTTAATACTCGTCGAACCAATATACATGCCGGGGCGCCTGCGAACTGCCTCCAGGCCTTCTAACACTTGAATTTGACTCTCGTTATATTCCGGACTCGGATTGCCGGCCATTGATTGGGGATCCCCCTTAAACAGACGAATGAGACCCGCCCGGGTCTGGTAAATTCAGTATACCATAAGGGTTTCGCTTATTCGAATACGAGGTCGATCTAGCCTCTTGTCCGGTGGTACAAGGTTTTTGATGAAATTGCGGAGAGAAATAAAACGCGGTCCGTTAGCACGATGGTTCGAGGCTCCTCCCACTCACCCAGAATAAGATTTTGGACGCGTCGGGCATGAAAGAGATGGCGAAATTCTGGTGAACGGTCGAGAATATCATAAGGGAAAAAACCGATGATGCTGCTATAAGGAATCATCCAGTCGCTTCCGATGTGTAGATACATAAAGGCGTGCCCATCCCGTCTGTCACGACTGACGATGCCTGTCCTGCTCACACACGCTACATAGGAGATAGCCGGCTCCCGTGGGCGCTTGACATCGCGTACAGCGTGCTAATCCCTGGCCAATCCAGATTTGCGCCGCTACTTCATATTTCTCCTGAACGCGGTCTAATAATTCACGTAAATTCTCGGTTGAGGGAACACACGCTTGCGTGGAAAAATACGGAGATGCCTGAAGTACAGCCGCATCGGCCCTGGGACCCATAACAAAGGCACGGACCCGGGTCTTTACGTCACGAACGCACGCCTGGGGCAACGTCTTGCGGATTATATCGATAATAACGGGCTTTTGGTACTGTAATTCTTGAGCCCACACGGATGAAGGCACAGCCACAACGAGTGTACCGTCTTTGGTCAACGTCATGACGCATGAATGCATGGCTATAACCTCTCCGACAGTTTCAGTCCATAATGATTCGATCACGGTAATCCATCGGGCGCGGTCTAAACCATGCCTTTGGACTAATCCTTCGAGAATGGCACCTAATCGCTCCCGTTTAGGGTTGTCCATAAAGCACCTCCCCGTGATCTACGTGCAAGATATGAGGTTGCAATGCAGCGTAACTACGTGGTTCGGTATCCGTGACGATAGTCTGTTGACCAGACTGGAAAACGGTTTCCAGTACAGCTTGACGTCTCTGTGCATCCAATTCCGACAATACATCATCCAACAGGATAATGGGGCGAGTCCCGGTTTCTCTAAAGAGCCACGCGTGGCATCCCAGCTTCAAGCTGAGCGCCACCGTGCGGAGTTGGCCTTGAGATGCATACTGTCGAGTGTTCAATCCCCCAAGGGTCACGATCAGATCGTCCCGATGCGGCCCGACTAGTGTCATTTGCCGCAAGTTTTCTTCGGGGCGGCGTTGATTCAAACGATCCAAATAGTCGTCTTCCGTGAGGATGGGATCCTTTGAACCACCATACCGAAGATGAAGATCGAGCGATTCCTGGGGCGAGAGGCGCTGTTGAATTTCTTGCGCATCGGGCGTCAGGGTCAGCAAAGTTTCTCGACGGCGTCTCCAGATATAGGATCCTTCACGGATTAAAAGCGGTGTGAAATCATCGACTACGCGGTGCAACGAGGCATCTTTCAGGGCGCGATTGCGTTGCAACACAATGCGGTGGTACGTCCTAAGCGAACGCGCGTAACGGGGGTCGTGCGCTCCCAATAAGAGGTCTAAAAATTGTCTGCGTCGATCGGGGCTACCTTTCGCCAAGTAGACATCGTCGGGAGAAAAGAGGACGAGAGGTACATTTTGTCCACTGTGTGACCGCCTTCCCGCTGTCGGGATGATGTGCTTCCATCGCACAACATGCTCCCCACTAGTCCCCATTCCGTCCAACAACGCTGTGACCTGATCGTCTTGAATAGCCTCCCGCTCTACCGTCGTTCTAAAATCTCTACCTTGGAGCAAAAGATAAACAGATTCCAATAAATTGGTCTTGCCCTGTCCGTTGTTCCCCACGATTAAGTTGAGACGGTCGGATAATTGAATACTCGCCTCACTAAAATTCCGAAAGTGTTTAAGGTCGAGATGGGTCAGCGCCATTACACCAATTGCCGTAACGGGAGCACAACATGGCTATATTGGGTGTTGTCGCCATCGCGAATCCTCAACGGCGACTGGACTCCCGAAAATTCCAGGACTGCATCTTCCCCGTCAAGCGATTTCAAGGCGTCCAACAGATAGGTGGGATTAAACAATAAGTCTAAATCCTGGCCTTCACTATCAAATTCCAGAGATTCCACGGCTTGACCAAATTCGGCCGCAGAGGCGGACACCTCTAACTGGCCGACCTGATGCCGCACCCTCACGGAACTCGTCTGATCACGGGCCGCCAGCAAATTGGCACGATCCAAGGCACCACGCAAATCTGACACCCGTACGCGGCCTAGGGCAACAAACTCTTGGGGAATCACTCGCGCGTAATCAGGATATTGTCCATCCAAAAGCCGTGACACAATGACGCTGGACCGCGTTCGGATTTCCACCATGTTGGATCCTATAGTCATGGTAGCATCCTCAACCGCGTTTAAGCGTCCGGCTTCCGCCAATATTTTCGAGGGCATTACGCACTCACGCGCTTCTCCACGGTACTCAGGCACAGCAATCCACGTTTGAGATAGTCGGCTACCATCGGTAGCAGCCAAAATCAACCGGCCCGAATCCAGTCGAAGGGAGACGCCCTTCAAGATCGGACGCGATTCATCTTTGGCGCACGCAAATAAGAGTTCTCTGGCCAAGCGCGTGAGGATTCCGGATCCTAAAGTGATGGTCTCACGCCCCCCTTCTAGCGGCTGAAACTGGGGTAAGCGCTCTGTGCCAAAACCGTTCAGGGAAGTCCGACTCTTGCCATATCGAATCGTGGCCTTTCGCAGATCCTCATCGGTTTCAATTTCCAAGGTGGCGGTGGGAATTCTTTGCACGAGATCGTGTAATAAACTCGCGGGAATAACAATGTGTCCAGGGCTTTCCACGTCGACAGCAATTTCCGACTTTAGTGTGGTAAATAAGTCCGTACCCGTCGTGACCAGTGATTGATTTTGTGTCTCGAGCTCTACACCGGCCAATATCGGCATATTATTTTGAGGCATGATTACGCGGGAAACGCTCGATAAAGCTTTGGCTAATTGATCTTGGGCGGCATAGATATGCATGATGGACACTCCTCTTTTGATGATGCGAATCGCCTTGTGCATTCGCTATGATTTCTATGATGATTTTCTTTCAAAAGATCGTCATCATAATAAGAACTGGGGATATCCGGATAAATGGCGTATATCGGCATGGCATCTCACATTCCGACACGAATAACTTCGGGATAACTTTTGGCCATATCCCCAGTGTCCCCTTTACTCCGATCTAAGCGGGATTCGGGTGTGGACAACCGATCCCTAAATCCACAACCTGTCCCCTAGTTATTCCCTAGTTATCGACAACTAGTATGACTGAATGCGTTTGATCAGCAACTCAAGTGTTTGGTTAAGCCCTGGGTCTCGTTTTTTGTCGGCCAGAACTTTTTCAAACGCGTGGATCGCCGTGGTATGATCGCGGCCACCGAATTCTTCGCCGATTTTGGGAAAGCTGGAGTCGGTTAACTCACGCGCCAAGTACATGGCAATTTGGCGTGGATGGGCAATCGCTTTGGTCCGTTTTTTCGCCTTGAATTCTTCCACACGCAGTTCAAAATGATGGGCGACCTCTTCCTGGATGAGTCGGATGGTCACATGTTTGGGTGCGGATTCCTTAATGACGTCTTTTAAGGCCTCGTAAGCTAAATCTTTCGTCAAAGGTTGACGTTTGATGGACGAAGATGCAATAACACGGATTAAGGCGCCCTCTAACTCGCGAATATTGGTATCAATCCGACTGGCAATAAACTGCACCACATCATCGGGAACGGTGATCCCTTCGATTTGCGCTTTCTTAGACAAAATGGCCATGCGTGTCTCAAAATCCGGGGGTTGGATATCACTAATGAGTCCCCATTCAAAACGCGACCGCAAGCGTTCTTCCAAAAACCTTATTTCTTTGGGCGGCCGGTCACAGGACATGACAATCTGTCGATGGGATCCATGAAGGGCTTCGAACGTGTGAAAAAATTCCTCTTGGGTTCTTTCTTTTCCACCTACAAACTGGATGTCATCGATGAGAAGGACGTCAATATTGCGGTACCGGTTTCGAAACGGCATCATTTTATTTTCCTGAATGGAATCGATAAGCTCATTGGTAAAGTTTTCTGTAGACACATAGAGTACGCGGGCACTTGGATTCTGTTTGATTAAAAGATGGCCGATGGCGTGCATCAAGTGGGTTTTTCCGAGTCCTACCCGCCCATAGAGAAAGAGCGGATTGTATGCGCGGGCTGGCATCTCCGCGACCGCCAGACAGGCCGCATTAGCAAACCGATTGGCGCTACCGACGACAAACGCGTCAAACGTGTACCGAGGGTTAAGGCGCTCCAAAAATTCCGATTGGACGTCCGGCGCCTTGTTTTTCGAGGTGGATTTGCGGGGTGCCGCCACTTTAGGGGGAGCCACCCGCAGTTGAATGTCTAGGAGATTCTCAAACGACTTTTGCACGACGTCCCGAAGAAGATCGGTATAGCGTGATGCGATTAATTCGCGGATAAAGTCAGTTGGAACTTCTAACACTAGAACATTGCCGTCTATTTTTTGTGGCACGACCGTACGGACCCACGTTTCGAAACTGGGTGTAGATAACTCGAGTTTCAGTTGGTCCACCACATCAGCCCACATCGACTCAAGGCCGACATTTATCATCGCAATTGGTTCCCCCCGTGAACGCTATACACAAATAATCCACAAAGTTATCCACAGATTGTTGATATCTTCGGTAGAAATAATGATTCCTCCGGCTTTGGCGGAGGCTAGTACTCATCATAGCAGATTGGTGAGAGGGGTACAATTCTAGTAAAGCAGAATCAGACGAAATTTAGCTCCCCGCTCATATTGAGAATTAAGCTATATAATAATTGACAAAAACGGCTCGTCTTGCACCGTTCTTGACCCACACTAGCCGCACGATTATAATGAGTAGCGATTTGCCTAGCGTCAGGAGGTGACCCGAGGATGAAAAGGACTTACCAGCCGAACAGGCGGCATCGTGCCAAGGTGCATGGGTTTCGGCAGCGCATGCGTACCCGCGGCGGTCGTGCAGTCCTGGCCAGGCGGCGGAAGAAGGGGCGAAAGCGCATCGCGGTTTGAGCGATGGCGGTGCAGCGACTGAAAAGACGTGTGGACTTTAGCCAGGTAATCAAAAGGGGACGGACTTACGGGGACCGCTATCTGGTCCTTTTCGTTCTGAGTGTGCCTCATGGTGAAGTGACGCGAGTTGGCTTTGCGACGCAGCGAAACGTCGGGTCGGCGGTTAATCGGAATCGGGTTAAAAGGCGGTTGAGAGCCTTGTATCGTCCTTACGCGGCATCGGTGATATTTTCGGGGGATCTGATCTTTTTAGGCAAGAAGAGTATGATAGATGCACCGTGGGTTGATTTGGAGCGTTCCGTGCGTAGGGTTCTTAGACAAGCAGGGTGTCTTAGAGAGCAAGGGTAGCGGATGAAACACCTTATTATTGCCGGGATACGGGGCTATCAACAGTTCGTGTCACCGATGATCAGACCGTCTTGTCGGTATGTGCCGACATGCTCGGAGTATGGTGTAGAGTCAGTGTTGCGGTATGGAGCATTGAAGGGCTTGTGGCTAACGGCCAAGCGCATTAGTCGTTGCCATCCTTTGCATGAGGGCGGGTATGATCCGGTGCCATAGGACCCGGTGAGGAGGATTTTAGATGGTTATTTGGCATGGGTTTACCCATATCCTAACCGCCGTGTTCATGGCGTTTTCGGCTTGGACGGGGAACTACGTGCTGGGCATAGTTTTATTAACCTTGCTGGTTCGCGTGGTATTACTCCCGTTGGGTATTACTCAAGCGCGGTCTATGCAGAAGATGGCAAGGTTAGGGCCACGGCAGCGAGAGCTTCAGCAGCGCCACAAGGGTGATCGCCGGAAACTGAATGAAGAAATCGCGAAGTTATATAAGGAGGAAGGCGTAAATCCCGCCTCGGGGTGTCTGCCGTTAATCCTACAAATACCGGTCATGTATGGGCTTTTTGATGTTTTGCGGTCGTTTAAGTATCAGCACACCAATTGGGAGTGGTTATGGCACAATTTAGGTCAGCCGGACCACACCTTTATCCTGCCGATTCTAGTAGCTGTCAGTACGTTTTTGATGCAAAGGCAGACCATGCAAATGACTCCGACGCAACCCGGTATGGAGTCCAGCCAAAAGATGATGCTCTATCTGATGCCGTTAATTTTTGGATATGTGGCGTATCGATTTCCAGCCGGTTTGTCAATCTATTATGTAGTGTCGAACGTCTTTCAGTGGGGACAAACGGTGGTATTGTTGCGGCGGCCGGTGGACGGTGGTGCGGCCGGGAGTGCACCGGCCACTCAGAAATAGTGGTTAATGATCGCCGCGCGTTACTCGCGCGGTTTTTCTTTTGAGCGATTGGGACCGTCAGAGGTGGTAAATTCAAGGTGGTGAACATATCCCGTCTATGGACGTCAGGGCCATGTTGGGGTCGTACTACCATGTTGGGCTACGTGAAAGCGAGCAAATGTTTACATATTTGGAGTTAATCGAGAAGGCACCCCTTAATCTCACGGCGTGGAAAGGTGATGCGTTATGGAGCCGTGGGGTTTTTGATGCGTTAGATTTAAATCCTTGTCTAGAATCCGAGGTGCACGGCCCAGGATTAGACATCGGTAGTGGTGGGGGATTTCCCGGGATGGTATTAGCGATCGCGCATCCGGAGCGGGCGTGGTTTTTGATGGAGTCGAGAGTCCGTCGGCAGGAATTCTTGGTGTCGGTTAAAGATCGTCTGGGATTATCCAATATTAGCGTGGTACACGCTCGAGCCGAACGGTGGATCCGCGAAAACCCTGAACGGCGTGAGTCATTTGAAGTTGTGACTATGCGGGCGGTAGCGCCCTTTAGAGTGTCACTGGAATTGGGGTTGCCATACGTTCGGCTGGGTGGGACTCTCGTATTGGCAACAGGGATGTCCACGGAAGATTTGGGGTACGAAGCGAACTTCGTGAAGGAACTGGGAGGGCGAATTCGCGATGGGGTAAGGCACGGGGATGGCCGGAGGACGGCTGTCATTGAAAAATGTTCCGCGACTCCTGCAAAATTTCCGCGGTTAGCTAAACGGCTTGGACTGTGATTGATCTCGGGAGGGAAGGTTTTTTAACCCCAGACGGCGAACTTAGGCATGCGGATCTGAACCGTCGTCGAGCACTGTCCCTTGACCACGGGCGCAGCCAGGAGGGATTATGTTGGGAAGAGTCATTGCTGTCGCCAATCAAAAGGGTGGGGTAGGAAAGACGACTACCGTCATCAATTTGGCGGCTTATTTGGCGGATTCGGGTAAACGAGTGCTGGCCGTGGATGTCGACCCCCAGGGGAATACCACGACGGGTTTGGGCATCGACAAAGGGTTAGTTGACGCGTCCATTTACGATGTGCTTCTCGAGGGAGAGTTGTTTAAAGACGCGTTGCTTCCCACGGAAATCGTAGGACTTCATTTGCTGCCCGCGACATTGGATCTAGCGGGCGCGGATGTCGAATTATCGCAAATGCCAAACCGCGAATTGTTATTGGATGGTCACATCCGCACCATCCGGGATCGGTACGATTTTGTGTTTATTGATTGCCCCCCCTCGCTGGGGTTGCTCACCATTAACGCGCTGACAGCGGCCGATGCGGTGATGATTCCTATGCAATGCGAGTTTTTTGCGTTGGAGGGCTTGAGCCAGTTGTTGTCCACGATAGACTTGGTGCGTGAGCGGCTCAATCCGCGGCTTGAATTGGAGGGCGTCCTGCTCACGATGTATGATGCGCGCACAAATCTGGCAGCGCAAGTGGCAAAAGAGGTGCGGCAACACTTTAATCAAAAAGTATATCAAGCCGTCATACCTCGGACCGTGAGGCTGAGTGAAGCGCCAAGTCACGGTCAACCCATTTTACGGTACGATCCCAAGTCACGAGGGGCTAGAGGGTATCAGGAGTTGGCAGAGGAGGTGAGTCAACATGGCTAAGGCACGGGGATTGGGTCGGGGACTTTCTTCGTTGATTCCCGAACGCGTTACAGCGCCGGATTCTTCAGATTCTCCAGCAGGTGCCCTGGAGCGACTAGAAAGTGTGCCTGTCTCTCGGATTTCGGCTAACCCCTATCAACCCCGCCGAGAGTTTCGAGAGCCGGAGCTAGCGGAATTGGCGGAGTCTATTCGCCAACATGGCGTAATTCAGCCAGTGGTTGTCAGACCTTGGGAGGGTGGATTTCAGCTAATTGCCGGTGAACGGCGGGTCCGGGCGGCGCGTCTGGCCGGTCTCGAGGCCGTACCGGCGTTGGTTAAGGCGCTCAGCGACCGCCAGGCTATCGAGCTGGCATTGGTCGAAAACCTGCAGCGCAGTGATTTAAACGCTCTTGAGGAAAGCCGGGCTTATGGTCGGCTTATTGAGGAGTTCCATTGGACTCAAGAGGAAATCGGTGCGCGGGTCGGGAAATCACGTAGTCATATCGCCAATTTTTTGCGTTTGTTACATCTCGAATCCTCCATTCAAGTGATGCTAGCGCAACAACTCATTACGGTGGCGCACGCCAAGGTGTTGCTGTCCATAGAGAGTCCGCGCCGCCTCAAGCTTGCCGAACGGTGTGCCCAGGAAGGCTGGACCGTCAAACAATTGGAAACAGCGGGAAAGCGCGGCGAGGTTCCCGCAGCGAGTCGTCAACCGGATGACGTCCACTTGCGTGGCGTGGAAGCAAGCCTGCGTCGTCGGTTCGGTACCAAAGTCGCTCTTAGGGGCGATAGTACTAAGGGGCGCATTGAAATCCCCTATCGGAGCTTGGAGGAACTTGAGCGGTTGCTAGAGCTGCTCGAACGCGATTCGGGAACCGGGCCAGAGGGGTTTGTGGTGTAATGTTCCTCAAGGAACATTGTTGAGGAACCAATAACTGGCTCAAAGGGGTTATTGTACCAGATGGGACATTTGTTGGGTGCGGCGGTCAACGGCATGGGAGCGCTTGTCGGGGCCTTAGTTGGTGTGGCTTGGGGAGGTCGCTTGGCCCCAGCATTTCGCAAGCAGGCGTTGCGGCTCATGGGACTTGTCGTATTGATCATTGGAGTCAAGATGGCGCTTCCCTTAACAGACCCCGTTAATGCACTGATATCTATCGTAGCTGGAGCCTGGCTGGGTGATTCGCTTAGGCTCGGCTCCCGGTTCGAGATATTTGGTGTGTGGGTGGAACGGCTCAGCCGACACGGGGGGTTTATGCGAGGGTTTATGTCGGCGGTTTTAATATTCAATGTGGGCGCTCTCGCCATCGTGGGATCGTTGGAGGCTGGACTCACGAACCAGCCCACCATTTTAGAGACGAAGGCCATATTAGATGGGGTCACAGCATTGCTGTTAGCTTCCACTGCCGGGTGGGGCGTGATGCTTGCGGCACCCGTCACTTTTGCATACGAAGGACTGTTGTCAATAGGAGCGGACCTTTTAAAAGGGTTCTTATCAAAACCCCTGCTTGGTGACTTAAGTGTTGTCGGTGGACTTCTGATTGCGGCGATTGGCGTAAACTTTTTAGCCGAGAAAACGGTTCTTAATGTTGCCGAACTGCTGCCGGCTCTAGTAATTACGGTTATACTAGGCTGGTTGAAACTTCAAGGGGTTTCGTTCCTGTAAAGTTGTGGGGGGACCGGGTGTGGCCATTTCAGCATTAGATGTAGCCTATGGAGCGATTGGACTTGCCGTCGTGGCGTTGGTAATCGGGATCTGGGGATTGAGCGCTGCGGTGAATACCCGTAAGCGGTACCTTACCGCTTTTGGGGACGACCGGCCGGAGAATGTTGAGCAGTTGATCGCTTCGTTGCACGAACGGCTCGATGTTTCGGTGGACAAGTTCGACAGCTTCAACCACCGCTTAGATGTCTTTAGCGCCAAAACGGCTCAGGGAATCAATCGGATTGGTTTGGTGCGCTTTAATCCCTTTCAGGATACGGGGTCGGACCAGTCGTTTTCGGCTGCGTTATTGAACGATAGTGGAGATGGGATTATCCTGACGAGTTTGTGGGGCCGTGACGAGGTGCGACTATATGCCAAACCGGTGGATCGGCACGAAAGTCGGTACATTTTAAGCCAAGAGGAAAAGCAGGCCCTCGATATGGCAAAAAACGCCCGAAGCGCGCAAGTCAACTCATCAAAAGCCTAAACTGAGCTTGAGCGATTCGGCGAGCATTTGGGCCATGCGCATGACCAAAGACAGCCTGGTATTTTGCAGGACATAATAGTCCATGAATCCGCCCACGTTAACGGTGGCGGTAGCGTAGTAGCGACCAATTGGGGGTAGGGACTTTTGCACGGCCGCCCCCGGTCGAATGGAACCAATCCCCACGGCAATGGCACCTACGTCCTCAGATCGGCCTAGCGAGGCATCAATGGCCAAACACCGGGATCTGAGAAGTTTGGGGTGTTTCTGGAGGGTCTCAGCGAGATTGGACGCGTGCAAGGGCTCGTCGAGTGTGCCAAACACGGCACAAGGCATTCGGCTCCAGCTTAGTAGCTCCTCCCCTACTAAGGGACCCAGCGCGTCTCCGGTTGCGCGGTCCGTTCCAATGCATAAGACGGCGTCGGGTCTGCCCTCTCGTTGCCATAGCCACTGGAATGCGACGACGAGTTGTTCGCGGCAGCTTTCCTTCGCGATGTGGGTCCGATATTCGGAATGCTTGCCATCATGATTTCCGGTCAGTCGTTCTTCCCCCAATCCGATTCGCTAGGTATTTAGATGTTCATGGTCCAGGCTTATTTTACCGGACTCTCGATATAGATGTATCGGGAGGGGACAGACGTGAAGGCACCCTGGTTTCTAGCGGCACTCACCTATGTCGGCGCCGTGGTTGGCGCTGGGTTTGCGAGCGGGCAAGAAATCCTTCGTTTTTTTTCGCGCTATGGCCACAATGGAATGCTTGGCATTGTCTTGGTTGGATTCTCTTTCGCGGGGCTTGGTTATTTGGCGCTGGAACGCGGGCGGGGCGGCGATATTAGCAGTTTTGGCGATCTGTTGGAGTCGCTTTACCCGCCGTGGTTGGTGCGAGTTGCGGAAGGGGTGACAACGGCATTCTTGGTGGTGGGATTGGGGGTGGTCGCCTCTGGGGGAGGGTCAGCCATCGGGCAACTCGGTCACACTTCACGGCTTTTTGGAGCCATCATCACCATGGGTTTGATTATGGCAGTTACCGCTTGGGGGTCGAGCGCGGTGACGCGGGCCAATGCCGTTTTGGTCCCGTACTTAATTGTCATGGTGTGTGCACTGGCCGTGGTTAACTGGTTTAAACCTCCTGGCCATCCGGGATTAACCGAACCCGGTTCCGTGTGGCTATTGTCGGCGTTTTTATATCTCTCGTATAATATCTTTACCGGTATTGTCGTATTGCTGGGATTGGGACGTACCTTAAGGTCGCGAAAGCAAAGCGTTTTGGCCGCGATTTTAGGGGCGGCCATCTTGGTGTTGCTCGCTTTGATGGAACATCACACCTTAGTACGTTTAGAGGACCCCGGGCCTCTTCCCCTTGTGGATGTTGCCATCAAAACGCACCTCGTATGGGGCATGCTGTTTGCGGGGTGCTTATGGGTGGCGTTGTTCACCACGGGGATCGCGGAGGCTTACGCTCTTTACACCCAATATGGGTCGCGCACTCTGTGGCTTGTGGCCGCTACGGGGCTGTTTGGGCTATTGGGGTTCGATCGCTTGGTGCAAGCCCTATATCCAGCGATGGGACTGGTTGCGGTATGGCTGTGGATTCCGTTAGTGTATAGGAGACCCAGGTCGCGGGTCCCGGGAGGATAGGATAGTGGCTGATTGGCAAACAGAAGGTCGCGAATTATTGGCCCAGGGGACTCAAGCCTGGGATCGGGGGGATCGCCTCAACGCGGAGGCGTATTTCCGCCAATTAACCCAAGAGTTTCCGGAACGCCCCGAGGGCTACAATAAAATTGGTGTCGTGTTTGCTGAGACGGGTCAGTTGGATGAGGCGGAGCAATGCTTTTTGCGTGCGCTGACACTAGACCGTGGGCATGCACCGGCGCTGACCAATCTCGGCAATATCTACTTGGAGCGGGGGAAGACGGAGGACGCCATTCAGCACTATTTATTGGCCCTACAAAGCGACCCCGACTACCCGGCAGCGCACCGAAACCTGGGAGTGGCGTATCGACGCCAAGGGCGCTATTATTCCTATGTTTCTCATTTCAAGCGTTCTCAGCGGCTGGACAGCCGAAAGAACCGCCAGGAGTTGTTTCGGTGGTCAGGTTCGCCGTTCCGGAGTACTTCCCCATCAGTCGGCCCGAACGTCCCCGCCTTCGTTTGGCTAATTGTAGCGGCTATCGGCGTGGTTATAATCCTGTCGGTGTTCCACGTATGAGAAATCGTGGACGGCGTACGCCTGGGCTCGCAAGGCTGATTGGTAGCGTGCTCATTGTAGTACTGCCGCTCGGCATTGCAGCAGAGTGGCATCAACGGGCTCTACCTCAAACCACGCCACTCGCGTTTGCTTTGGTGTTCTTTTTTGTGGCATTAGGAGCGCAGGTCGGTCTGATTGTTCGGCGATGGGGTAAAATCAAGATATGGCGCATGTTAGTTGATTTGTTGTTGGCGCTAATTGCGGGCGTGATTTCGTTCGCGGTGGTCGCGGTGTCTGTCCATCGTGGCGGAGGGTTCGTGGGCCCCGGTATCATAGCGGTTATCACGGCTTACGTGCTAACTGTGTGGTCAGGACAGTAAAGGTGACGAAGGAGGACGTGCGATGCACTGGCTGGACCTGGTGCTGGCAGGATATCTAATCCTCGGCGCTCTGTACGGACTTCGACGCGGGCTGGTATGGGTCGGATTTAGCCTTTTGGGGTATTTGGTGGGAATTATTGTGGCCGATCACACGGCGAAGCCGTTGACACGGCTGGTCACGGCGGCGGTACCCCTGCATCGGTGGGTGGATCGCTATCTGCCCTCCCCTGCTTCGCAGGTGCCCGGCGCTCGGCTGCAAGCCTGGGATCTTACCCATACGATCTTGGCACTAGTGGTGTTTTTAGTTATTGTTGGCGCTTTGGAGTTTGTGGGCCGGACGGTAGGAACAGTGGCCAGCCAAGGGGTGCGCATCTTTCGTGTCACGGAGGTGATCAATAAAATTGGAGGGATCGCTGTCGGCGTATTGGAGCACGCTGTAGTGGCCGGCCTCATTATGACTTTGTTACTGGCAATACCGGCTGTTCGCAATTCCGCGGTAAGCCGATCGATAGACCGTGCGCCCATGGCGCACGCCCTTATTGGTGCTTTTCATCACATTGCCAAACTTCCTGGAGGACAGTATTTGTAGCTTGTGGCACATCGAGGAGCGTGGTCCGGTGGATGCGTATCACATTGACGACTTGGTTGAATTAAAAAAGCCTCATCCCTGTGGGAGCCGAACCTGGAAAATATGGCGCACCGGCATCGACTTTGGGCTAAAGTGCGAAGGGTGTGGTCATCGCATCATGATTACCCGGCGGGATTTCGTACGGGCTGTCAAAGGACATTGGGCCCATGAGACACCTCCTGCATAATGGCCCCAGATAGAAAAGTGTTCCTCAAGGAACACTTTTTCCCAACGAATCCTTGGTTGTGCGACCGTGGTCTAGGTTGCGGCCAGCCCTAACCGAGCCGTCGCCCATCCCCGACACGCCCAACACAACCTAGCGATTCGCCAACCAGTCCACGAACCCCTAAAATGTGTGCCGAGACGCCCACTCATCCGATCGCATCACCCGCACTTCAAGGGAGCGGATCATCGTGGCATCGGTATGCATAGTCCCAAGATCTTAGGGGGTCAAGAAGGTCGCGCCCTCAGCGTTGCCGTTAGGAGGCGTGGCGCGGCAATTCGCCGGCCTCGTCGCGATCGGCAACCCGGCCACGGATCGAAAAGAATATGGCGAGCACGTTTAGTTCCGCCATGACCCAAAACGTGGTCCGGATCCCAACCGGGAACTTCGGCAAAATGGCGGGCAGTGCGCGCCGTACCCGTAAAAATGGTCAATATCGCGCCGCGCGGCACCCGCAACCACGGCAAAGACCAGAGCGATCGACAGCATCATCCCGGTATTAGTGGCCAAGGCACGAATGCCGGATACCTCCCCACGCCGACCGTACCCGGCAGCTGTCATCATGCCGCTCGTGCTCGGCGAATTAAAGATATCCGCCCCCATCCCAATGACCGCCATCCAAATCACCAACCCGAGATAGGCATAACGAACATGAACACCTAAGGCCAATCCAATAAAACCTATCGGCGATAGCACCACCGATGGTTGGTAATGCCAGCAGCCAGGGGAATCAGGCGCAATCCCGCGACCAGGGCAGACTCACCCAGCGCCCCTTGAAATTAGTGTTACCGGGTGACTCATTAGAAGCCATGGCGGCAGGCCGACCACGAATATAATCACGTCGGCAATGACCGAGGCTCTGTCCCAACTCGGGACCGCTACGAGCGAGGGTGTATACAAGAGTCCCGCGATAGCAGACACATAAATCACGATCCCGACCCAATCCAGGGGGTTGTCGCTGTGTGCGGATGGCGTACCAGCCCAACACGCAGATTGTCCACGCGACCGCAGATCAGGGGTTTTGATGCAATTCGGGAAGAATAGGCATGAGGTTGATCTTCTTACCTACAATATTTAGTATAGCAAAACTTCTGGATCTTCACGGCGGCTTTCATCCCGAAGGAGAGCGATGCACGATCGGGGAAAAATGCCGCATTTGTCGCAATTTAACTTTGCCGACAACTTGGCGGCCGATAGCCTGCGTTGTCAAGTAAAACCATACCTGCTATACTATCGCTGTTTGGGTTCTAACCCGCACCACCCTGCTCTGTGCTGACACAGAGCCTCCGTTACGGAGTCCGTGGAGGAGGTGAAAGAATTGGCTCAGTATGAACTCATGTACATTTTGAAACCCGACCTGGGCGAGGAAGCCCAAGTTTCTGCCACTGAAAAGGTCCAACAAGTCGTAGAAGGTGCTGGCGGTAGCATTGGCAAGACGGACAAGTGGGGCCGCCGCAAACTCTCCTATAACATTAATGACTACGACGAAGGGTTTTATGTCGTGGTTAATTTCCAGGGAGAAGGAACCATCTCCAACGAAATCACGCGGCTACTTAACATTAATGACGATGTCATTCGGTCTATTGTCATCCGTGGGGATGAATGAGGAGAAAGGACGTCCGAAATGCTTAATCGTATTGTACTGATTGGCCGATTAACCCGCGATCCCGAGATGCGCTATACGCCGCAAGGAGTCCCCGTCGCATCGTTTTCTCTCGCGGTGGACCGTCCATTTACCAACCAGCACGGTGAACGCGAAGCAGATTTTATCGACTGTGTAGCTTGGCGCAAATTGGGAGAAACGGTAGGGAATCACTTGACTAAAGGCCGCCTCGTCGCTGTGGAGGGTCGATTGCAAGTGCGTAGTTACGAAGCTCAAGACGGGAGCAAGCGTCGAGCCGCCGAAGTGGTTTGTGATGCCGTTCGGTTTCTGGACCGTCCACGGGATGGACAAGGCGCGCCTGAAGCCAATGCTGACCAGTCCGAGCTTCCCGACGACCTCCCCTTTTGATGCTGTGAGAAAGGAGGATCTGTATGCGCAAGGAACGAGGTCGGCGCCCTAAGAAGAAAGTTTGCGGGTTTTGCGTCGATAAGGTGGAACGCGTCGATTACAAAGAGGCAACTCGGCTCAAACGATATATTACGGAACGCGGAAAGATACTACCACGGCGCATTTCCGGGAACTGCGCCAAACACCAACGGCAGTTAACCGTTGCGATTAAACGGTCCCGTGTTATGGCGCTCTTGCCTTTCACCATCGAGTAGCCAGCAAAGAGCACGCGTGGGCGTGCTCTTTTTTTCACAGGGATGCTGACAATGAGGACTGCGAGGAGTTTGTTCGGGACAACACCCTAAGGAGAGATCATGATGCGCGTAATATTTCAATCCGAGGTGAAGGGTGTCGCCAACAAGGGTGACGTGAAGGAAGTAAAAGACGGGTATGCTCGCAACTTCCTTATCCCTAAAGGGTTAGCGGTGGAGGCCACGCGCGGCCGCGAGCGCGAGTTGAATGACATAAAGCAGCGCCGACGAGAACGTGAAGAAAAGGCGCGCCAGGATATGCTAGCGTTGGCTAGCCGACTGAAGGGACAAGTGATTGTGGTTGCCGCTAAGGTTGGAGAAAACGACCGGCTGTTTGGTGCCGTCACGAATAGTGATGTTGCCGACGCATTAAGGAACCTTGGTCATGCTGTCGACCGTAAAAAGATCACGATGGACCCCATTAAACATCTTGGAGAACATCAAGCCATTCTACACTTGTACGCGGGAATTACTACCGAAGTTATGGTCAGGGTGATACCACAGTCTTAGAATGGGGGCAAACGAATGGCCGGAGACTCACAAAAAGCCAGTCCGGACCCGGGTCAGCGAGGGAGCCCGACGCGCTTAGAACGTCGGGTGGATGCTTTAGAACAGGTTTTGGTTCAGATATATGGCCCGGAGAGACTGGTTCTGCGCGCGGGCAAATTACAGGCTTTAAAACAACTCCGGTCTACGGACCTGGGGTTGAAATTATTGGCATTGGAAAAGCTCATCCTCGACGACCCAGGCATTACCCGTGTACCAACCCGCCGTGAGATCCCTAAAATCTTGCGCCAGCTTGAGGATGAATTGGCCGATATGATTGCCCGGCGTACCTTGGAAGATGAATTAGAGAAGAAGATCGCCGAACGCATGCAAGAGCGTCACGAAGAGTACGTGCGTGACATTCGCAATCAAATTCTTAAGGAAGACGGCGGTCCGGAGACCCCCGAAACGCAAAAAAAGCTGGAGCGATTGTCCCGTCTGGATACGATCAAACTAGTCGGATCGGCGTTAGACGTGGTGCGTCCGCAGACGCTTCAGGAAGTTGTCGGACAGGAGCCGGCCGTGGATAGTCTCTTGGCTAAGCTAGCCTCTCCCTATCCCCAACACGTCCTTCTCTATGGGCCGCCGGGCATTGGGAAAACCACTGTGGCGCGCCTGGTCCTGGACGCCGCAAAAAAACTCCAGCAATCCCCATTTCAGTCACAAGCCCCATTTGTGGAGGCGGATGGTACGACGTTGCGTTGGGACCCGCGCGAAGTCACCAATCCCCTATTGGGCTCGGTCCACGATCCGATCTATCAAGGGGCGCGCCGTGAGTTGGCAGAAAGCGGCATTCCTGAGCCAAAAACTGGCTTAGTCACGGAGGCTCATGGGGGAGTGCTCTTTATCGATGAAATTGGTGAAATGGACCCGATTTTGCAAAATAAGCTGCTTAAAGTACTCGAAGACAAGCGCGTTCATTTTGATTCGCCCTATTACGACCCGGATGATGTTAACGTCCCCCAGTACGTGCATAAATTATTTCAAGAAGGAGCACCGGCCGACTTTGTGATGGTAGGTGCGACCACCCGCCAGCCCGAGGACATTGCACCTGCCCTGCGCTCACGCTGCGCCGAAATCTTCTTTGATCCGTTAAGTCCTCGCGATATCGAGAGCATCGTGGAACGGGCAGGCGCAAGGCTCAAGTTAGCCGTCGAGCCTGACGCCGCCAAAATGATTAGTCAGTATACGTTAGAAGGGCGACGCGCGGTAACACTGGTGGTGGACGCTTATTCTACCGCGTACTTGTTGCATGGGCGTCAGCCCAATCGTATCGGTCGAGACATTATACAGCGTGTTATTAGTCGGGCCCGCTTGCCTTTAGTGACGCAGGCTCTCACGCGCGAACCCGAACCGGGTAGAGTTTTTGGGTTAGCTGTGGCGGGATACCAGGGCATGGTTTTAGAAATCGAGGCCTCCGTGTTTTCGGCGCATCAGCCTGGTCGCGGACGGTGGCAATTTAACGACACGGCGGGTTCCATGGCTAAGGACTCCGTCTTTAATGCCCAGTCATGCCTACGCCGCGTCACGGGTCGGGATTTGTCCCAATACGATATCCATATTAATGTGGTCGGCGGGGGGCGCATTGACGGTCCATCGGCGGGGGTGGCCATATTTGTGGCAGTTTATAGCGCTTTGACCAACACCCCGGTGCGCACGGATACCGCCTTGACGGGTGAACTATCATTATCCGGACGGGTCAAGCCGGTGGGTGGAATACCAGAGAAACTATTTGGGGCTGGTCAGGCTGGGCTTGATCGGGTGATTGTTCCCAAAGACAACGGGACAGATATTCCCGCCGGGATCCAGGTGCCGACGGTGCAGTTGGCCGGAACCGTCGATGAAGTATTAGCTGAGGTGCTTTTGTGAGCATACCCTTTAGTCGCATGCCTCCGCAGAGTCCTGATGCGGAAATGTCGGTCCTAGGCGCGGTTCTCATTCATGGGGATGCTATAGCCAGAGCTATTGAGGTGGTGTCTGCCGACCACTTCTATCAAGGGACGCATCGCCTCATTTATGAGGCGGCGTTGGCCCTGTTCAATCGCGCTGAGCCCATTGATGTCGTCACGGTCAGTGAAGAGCTTCGCCAGCAAAATCAGTTGGAGCAAGTTGGCGGCCTGCCCTATCTTATGGAACTCGCCAGCCTCGTGCCCACCGCTGCGCACGTGGAGCATTACGCGCGTTTGGTCAAGGATTCCGCAATGTTGAGACGCCTCATTGATACCGCGACCCACGTGGTGACCGAGAGTTATAAGGGCGAACAGAGTGCGCGCGATCTGTTAGACTGGGCACAACAAGAACTTTTTCAATTGTCCCAGCCTGGGCAACGGGACGTCATTCGACTGCACGATGTCCTTATTGAGACCTTTAACCGTCTGGAACAACTCTATGAGAATAAAGGCAAGTTAGTTGGAGTGCCCACGGGGTTTCATGATCTTGACCGTATCACGGCGGGTTTACAACGCTCGGACCTCATCATCGTCGCGGCTCGGCCATCCATGGGCAAAACTATGCTGTGTCTAAACTTAGCCCGGCACGTCGCGGTTCACGAGAAAGTGCCGGTGGCCTTATTTAGCTTGGAAATGTCGCGCGAGCAATTGGCGATGCGGCTTTTGAGCGCCGAATCAGAACTGCCGGCCCATCGGCTCAGGACCGGAGAGTTGGACGGCGAAATGTGGGGGCATCTGAGCCGCGCCTTGGGCCACTTATCCGAAGCTCCTATTTTTATTGATGATACCCCCGGACTATCGGCGTTGGAGCTACGGGCTAAGGCCCGGCAACTCAAAGTGCAGCATAAAGTGGGCCTCATCATTGTCGACTACATGCAGTTAATGCAAGGCAGGCGTGCTGAAAATCGTCAGCAAGAAATATCGGACATCTCCCGTTCCCTAAAGGCGCTGGCCCGGGAACTTGACGTGCCGGTCGTGGCTTTATCCCAGCTATCCCGTGCGGTAGAAAGCCGGAACGATAAACGGCCCATGTTGTCGGACCTTCGGGAATCTGGGGCGATCGAACAGGATGCGGATATCGTGGCATTTTTGTATCGAGAGGATTATTATTCTAAGGATGCCGAACACCCGAATGTCACCGAACTTATTGTGGCCAAGCAACGAAACGGGCCGACGGGGACCATTAATCTTCTCTTCAAAAAAGACGTGGGGAAATTCCTTAGCATTGCGCATAGTGACGAATAGGGGGCTAAACGTGTCAGCATTGGTCGTGGTGGGGGCCCAATGGGGTGATGAGGGCAAAGGCAAAGTCATTGATTTTCTCTCGCAGCAAGCGGATGTGGTGGTGCGGCACCAAGGCGGAAATAATGCCGGGCACACTGTGGTCGTCAACGATCAGGAGTTCAAGTTGCACTTGGTGCCGTCCGGGATTTTATATCCGAATACCTGGTGTGTGATTGCGAACGGCGTCGTGATTGATCCGAAAGTGCTATTGGACGAATTGGCCTATCTTCAGGACCGTGGCGTGGACATCGGTCGCTTGAGGATTTCGTCCAAAGCCCATGTGGTCATGCCCTACCACGCGCGTTTAGACGCGCTCAATGAAGAGCGGCGGGGACAGCAGAAGATTGGCACCACACTCCGCGGCATCGGTCCTGCTTATATGGATAAGGCGGCACGGGTGGGCCTTAGGATTGGTGACCTATTGCACCCCGAGGAGTTTCGCGATCGGTTGGGGGACGTGTTGGAGGAGAAAAATCATGTCCTGACCCGAGCGTATGGAGCACAACCGTTTTCGTTCGATCAACTGTACCGCACGTTTGTAGATTATGGGTCGTCCTTGCGTCCCTACGTGGCAGACACCTCTTTACTCATTAACCAAGCGATCGACCGTGGGGATAAAGTGCTGTTTGAAGGCGCTCAGGGGACCATGCTAGACATTGACCATGGCACCTACCCTTTTGTGACGTCCTCGCACCCGTCATCGGGTGGCGCTGCCATTGGCGCTGGAGTAGGACCTACCAAAATTGACCGGGTAGTGGGCGTCGCCAAAGCCTATGCTACTCGGGTGGGCGATGGCCCGTTCCCCACGGAACTTCAAGATGCGTTAGGTGAGGAGATTCGCGAGCGGGGCCATGAATATGGGACGACCACCGGCCGCCCTCGCCGGGTGGGCTGGCTGGATGCGGTTGTCCTGCGGTATGCCGTAAGAATCAATGGGTTGTCGGGGTTGGCGTTGACGCGATTAGATGTGCTCGACGGGCTAGACACCCTGAAAATTGCGACCGCTTACCGATATCAAGGTCATACGTTAAAGGAATTTCCGGATACGGCCTGGGAATTTCGCGACGTCGAGCCTCTTTATGAAACCCTTGCCGGCTGGGATTCATCCATTGGTTCAACCCGCCGCCGCGAGGAATTGCCGCGCCAGGCCCAGCAGTATATTGAGCGCATTGAGTCAGTCGTCGGAGTGCCCGTCGTGCTGGTGTCGGTTGGACGAGAGCGCTCCCATACTATTCCCCTCGACGACCTTTTTTAGAACGGTGGCGGAGAGTCCGACGGCAGTTGTTTTTAGGGTATTTTTCTGCTATGCTATGGACCATGCGGAAGTAGCTCAGTTGGTAGAGCGTCGGCTTCCCAAGCCGAAGGTCGCGGGTTCGACCCCCGTCTTCCGCTCCAATTGGTCCTCGCGCAAGCGAGGATGTTTTTATGTGGGAGGGATTGCCAATATTGCCGACGTGATCCACCAAATTGCCACGACCAATATCACTCCGGGAACCCCCGAAAATATCAGCGAGCGCCTGGGGGCGTGATGCCTTTAGCATTACCCCATTGGGAACAGATTGGGCTGCCACGGGGCGGGATGGCTGGGTTACGCCATCGATCTCGACGGGCGAGCGCGTAACCGGCAGTCAGAGGCCGTCGACAGAATGGCGCGCGCATCAAACTCTATACCTTTTGCGGATGATTATTGATGGTTTTCCTCGCCCATGGGTTCTGGGCCATTTCAAGGGCTGGACAAAAATTTCCTGCTCGGCTCTTGCTCATCGAGTGTTCTTCAGGTTGTGGCGTGGTTTTTAGTGTGGGATAGGACAAGTGGGCAGGTGGTTCCGAAGCAATGCGCCGAGCCCTGGGTAAATATGAGTGCCTCCGCCTAAGTA
>JAJZXX010000001.1 GCA_021806205.1 Bacillota bacterium
CGCGCGCGCTACTCTCGCTGCATAACCACGATGGCGCACCGTTAAAGATGGAGCCCGCATTGTCTACCGCTTAATTTTCTCTCCCATCTCTCGTGGTGACGCCGAAGAAATTGTTGGGCTTTGCCGCAAAATAAAAAACCCGCAATCGCTTGCGGTTCCTTAAATTTTTGTGGTGTCCCCGGCAGGATTCGAACCTGCGACGCCGGGATTAGAAGGCCCACACTCGGGGCTCTAAGGTGTCTTCCAGGTGCGCTGCAATCCTTATATATTGGCCATTCCGGGGTTTCGGAGCATCTACGCTGTCGCTCCCAAAACACCCATTCCATCCCTTCGTGGTGACGCCGTGGTGACGGATGCCAGGTTTGATCCTGTGGCGTCACGACCAACACTACGCTTGATGGTCCTCCACTGACTCAATTTCCTGGGCCGACTGGAGCACGGCCTGGTATAATGAGACACTCATCCGAAAGCCCTCCCGCGTCAGATGGGTCAACAAGGGTCGCACTGCGTCAATCATTCCGCGACGCTTAGCCAATAGCAAGAGCCCCACGGTCCCGGTATACTCGAGGCCATAGGCTGAGGCGAGTCGGCGCGCATATCGATCATCGAGCAAGACCGCGGGTATACGGTATTCGAGGGCACCCCAAACCACCTCCACTTCCCCCCGATGCAAACGGCCCATTTGGCGTTGTACAGCGTCCTGGTCATGCACCGTCAGTCGCTGCATCCAGCCAGAGCGAACGGCCTCTTCCACGGACCCGGCGCCCGGATTGGTGACCCTGCCGGACGCGAGCACCACCTCATCGTACACCGCACCACAGCGTCGGAAATAAAGCCCGCAACACCGAAAATCAGTCGATGAGGGCAAACGCGATCAGGGGACTGGAATCACTAACGACGGGGGACCTCATCGTCGTCGCGCGTATGCTCGGCAACAAAAGCCACATCGTGAGCAAGCGCCTCGTCATCATACTGGGTCCAGGAAATTTGGCGTTGCTGGAGGATGTGAATAAAATCGGCTAACGACTGATGCGCGATATCGGCGGCACGGGCCAACGAGACGCTGTGACTCGTATAGAGTCCAATCGCTAACGAAATCCGGACATGGTCGTCCACCGTACGGCCCGCACCCAATTGATCCAAAATGGGAATTAAATCGGCCGGGAGTTCCAAATGGACATGGGTCGTTGGTGTGGCCATGGGCTCTCCTCTCCTTTTACTCCGTTTCTTTCATTATACTGCGCGCATCCGAACCTTCCAATCACGGTGAAAAGCCCGCAAGACCCAAATTCCCCGGGGTGAGGGATTCTCACCTGACCGACTAGGCCGAGATTCCCTTCCGATTCCCCATGACACGCGGCTGTTAGTCGGCCGGCCTCTCGCAAGCGGATGCTTTACATGGCGAATTATGTACTAACCGCTTCGTATGTGCATAATTCTGGGCACCTCAAGGATTGAAGGAATTGGCCCGCAGGTTTCATGCGGAAGGGTGCTCCCTGTCGGCGAATCGGGGACCGAAAATCTCACGTTCACGCGTCCATTACGTCGCTGCGATAGTCTGGAGTCAGGAGCTACCACCGTTCTCCCCCGACGGACCGTCAATCGTGTCCCTCGGGCCGGACCGCATCCATCGACTCGTGGTGACGCCGTGGTGACGGATACCCGAGCCATGCGACGGCTGGCGAAACTTCGTGAACGCAAGCGACTCGTTCGCTCACGTTCGGATCAGACTACACCTGTGCGAGCACATCCTGACATGGGTGGAAGCCTCTCCGGCCTAAAGGCCGAAGCTTCCACCGACAAGATGCTTGCACTCTCCGGGCGTCGAGCCCGTCGAGTGTAAGAGCCGCTGCATACCCCCTTGAAAAGGGGGGTTTTAACATACGGGCTCCCTCGATAAATTGTAATTTGATGTCTGCGTTTGGTCATCAGCAACCGCCCGGTGCGCTCTTAAAGCCTTAGAGTTTTGTCGGATCCCCCACAACACAATCAAGACTCCCGGAAGTGAAATTGATACCTGTTTAAGCGGCCCGCTAATACCCTGGCCCATTTTTGAATTGTGGGACCGTCATGAACGCCAAATACAAAAATGCAGTCTGCCCCCAGCGTCTTGATATCGCCGCGCCCGCCGAAAGACGTCGTCTTCAAAGGCACTCCCCTGAAGTCCGCTATGAAAGGCCGTATCAATCCGCGCATTAATGACCAACGGAATACCGACCGTGACCGCTAGTTCCCGAATGGCTGTGATCCTGTCTACTAGGATTTCGATGGATATTAGATCATCCTGTGGTTTTCCCGGGAAGTCTTGAATATTGATGCCAGCAATGCCTGTGTCGATCAACTGATGGACATTGTCCACGGTTTCTTGTGTGGTCCGACTGTACCCCGCCTCAATGTCCGCAGTAATTGGCACCTGCACCGCAACCATACGACGCAAGGCGGGCTCCAACACTCCATGGGCAGAAACGATCCGTCCGCATATCCGAGCGCCGCCGCCATCCCGGCACTGGTGGTGCCACCGCAGGAAATCCCACACCTTCAAAAACACGGGCCTTGATGACCTCCCATGCATTAGGTAACACCAGAGGCGATGATCGGTGGTGCATCGCCCGCATCCACTCGGCTTTGACGCGTTGTTCCTTCATGATAGAAGTGCCCCTTTTCGTATCGGCAATTTAAAGTTGGTATCCGTATTTCGTGATTGATCGGCCGTTGTGCCTCCCCGAATGAACCGAGAAGTTTTTTGTTGATCGGAGTCATGCGTAATCCGCGGCACAACCAGTCAAAGTTGGCTGATCGGATGTCTTGTGCTTAAGGCGCCAACGCCCCCGAGAGCTCCCCAGGACAGACTTGCTTCGGCCACCCAACGTTCCGTCCTAAACGATCGATTTGACCCATACGGCTGATGGGTGTTTTGGCTAATTCTTATTGTCATGGGTTTGACTAATTGTACTGTCATCGATGGCGTTCGGATTGGGGAGTGAATGTTGCAGGGCTCCGGGTTCTCCCCGGGTCATTCACGCTTTGGTGTAGGCCGTGGGTTGTTGCCGTACACCAAACGCAAATCCCAGTGATTCTACGGCGCTCCATGGGCCACGATTCTATCGACTTTGGTGGCAGTTGAGTAGCTGAAATGATGACAATCAGCCTTAGCACCCACACTGATGGGCCATCCACGACAACACAAGGTAGCGGTTCACCAGCTTAGACAGCAAGGTTTGAGAAAAACCCTCTTTCCACCTGCCACGTGTCCATATCAAGGACGGACAAATCGGGTAGGCGGATAGACCGCCATTCGTCGACCGTCATTCGTCGCTTGAGCCAATAGCTAAACAGTACGGTTAAGATTCTTCCATGAGAAACCATCGCGACAGAACTTCCGTTCGCGAGACGGATAATGGTCTGAACGGCATCCACGATTCGATTCGTCGCCCTATCCCAATCTTCAAATTCTGGATCAGGGAAGCCGGCGAGATATATTCCCACACGACGGACAAACTCGTCATGAGGATTTATCGTGGGTATGCGCAACTCGTGAAGGGCATCCACTACGGTGGTCTGAATTCCTGTTAAGTTACCAATTATACGGGCCGTGGCCACTGCTTTGGGTTCTGGGCTGTGATAAATATGGCGGACTTCACTCCAAGGCTCCGCCAACACCCAGTCCCTGGTTGCCCGGATTCCGTCCTCGGAAATCACCCATTCGGAAGATGGGACCCCGAAGTCGACGTGGACTTGGGCATGCCGAACAACATATAATTTCGCCACGTTCACTCTCCTTTATTGCTCATAACGGCTAAGCGCTGAGCGCCCTTAACGCATGCTCGCCCCCCCAAAGATTCCTTACGGCGTCGTTTCACCCGTCGGCTCAATGGTGAAACGGGTTCTGAATCGTGACAGGCCCGAACTTCTGTCCATGATTCAGATCCTCGGTCCACAAAACCGATGCCCCGGCCACTTGAGCTGCTATGACAATTAAGGCGTCCCACCACGACAACTGCGAGCGTTGCATCATCGCCAACGCCTCAATGACGTGGTCCACGTGAGGGGAGATAATCCGCCATCCGGCGGTGTCGAAATCCTGAATGACCCGTGCGGTTTAGTCCAGCGTCAACGGGATAGGCACGCGCCGCGTCACGACGTTGACCCATTATTGCAGCACCTGAATACTGACCGCACCGGTTCCATCTTCGGTCAGTCGCGTGAGGAGATTCCGGGCGATCGGGTGGCGGCGGTCATCGCACCGATTGTGAGCGTATACGAGGACATTGGTATCGACAAACTCAACGGTCATAGAGGTCATCGCGTTTCTGATAAGGCCGTTCGCCATGCAATCCGAAGTCATAGCCCTCGGATAGGCGTGCGATTAAACGAGCCGCCGCAGACGCACGCTCGGGCGTCCAGCGCTTTAAGGTGTCCTGAATGAAAGGCAACGCTTCATCGGGCACGCCATCGATGAGATGTTTCAACTCTTCGCGGGTCACCATCGCCCATCCCTCCTTTCCCACATTATAGCGAATGAACAGGTCGTTACCACCCAAGCAACCAAAAGATGTCGAACAATTATGCTAAATCGCTATCCGGCCCGAATGTGCATGATCCGTCACCTCCAGGATCGAAGGCCCACAGGTTTGATGCGAAAGGGTGCGTATTGTCGGCGAATCGGGGACCGAAAATCCCGCGTGCACCCGTCCATTACGTCGCTACGATAGTCTATAATCAGGAGCTATCACCGCTCTCCCCCGACGGACCGTCTACCGTGTCGCTCCGACCGGACCGCATCCATCAGCTCTTGGTGACGCCGTGGGCGACAGCGGAACGGAAAACAAAAATAACAAAACCCCCAATCGCTTGCGGGGCAAGGCTTTCATGGTGTCCCCGGCCGGATTCGAACCGGCGACGACCGGGATTAGAAGGCCCATACTCCGGGGTATCAGGCGTCTTCCCTATGCGCTGCAATCCTTGTATATCAAACGGTCCGGGGTTTCCGAGCATCTACGCTGTCGCTCCCTAAACACCCATTCCATACCTTCGTGGTGACGGGATTTTTCGCCCTACAGCAGTCGTCAGCCCTCAACCAGTCATGGTTTGAGACAGGCACTACCCATCATTCCCCCTCGACCGCCGCCATCATGATGTCCTTTGTTGACGTGTTTCCGCATCACTCGCGTCGACGAACGATTGTCGTGGCGTTTTAACGACCCAACTATGTAAAATTCCCCGTATGGATGGTTCATCCTGGATTAGTCCTCTATAGATTAATAAATTCGGATACGAATAACCTCGCCTGCCTCACGAGCCAGGATTCCGAACGAACATGGACCCCATAGCGTCCGCGAGAGAGTTTGCAACGGTCGTCGCAAACTGGGTTGCCGGTACGGAGTGACGAAAGATTGGGATCACCATCTTCTCATGAGGCCGCCCTCGTCAGCGAGACTATTGTCCCCGAATGCACACGATTAACGCCTTGAAGTATTGAGCGAAGTCCGGATCCTCCATCGTGGTCTTGGGACCGTCGGCCTTTTATGGCAAATAATCGGGCAACAAGGTTTGGGCTTGTGAAGCAAAATGGGGAACCGTTTTTCGAAGTGATGTTAGGATGCCGGGGACCGAATTCATCGGCTTACGTCTGTTCGATGCAAGGTCCTCAAGGGCATGAAAAAACTCCTGTGGGGCAAGCTCCAATTGATAGCACAAAAAATCGTCCGGATGCTGGACGTCCGTGTCACAGAATCCTGCGGGCACACGGAAATCTTTAACGTTGGCCGTGACCAATACGTCAGCCTTGCTAGCAATAGCGGCAGCCAGCACATGGCGGTCTTTCTCATCATTCGGCATCGCTGGAATCGCATGCGCATAGTAACTGCGATCCACCATGGCATCGGGGAACGCATCGGTCATGATACCGAGTAAATAGCTCACACCAGCCTCGGCTTTGGCGGCATCCACTTTCGCTTTTTTAATATAGGTCCGTTGCAACTCATCCAAAACGTCGGGGCTCCACCGGACCTGACAGATGCCGACTTCCGCAATGGTCAAAATGACATCGCGGAGATTCGTCGGAAATAGCACGCAGGTGTCCAGAAACGCCACGAAAGCCATGTCTATGGCTCCCGTTCGTCGAAATCATCCGACTCGTACAACCCTAAAGACTCCGACACCCGCACCATCTCATTGACATTGGCTTTACGCAGACTGTCCCGTGTGCTCTTGTAATCCAAGAGATCGCCCAACCGTACCCGACGGTGAGATCCCACGAGGTGATAGCGAATTTTCCCCTCTTCCAACAAACGAATCAAATACGGACGGGACACCTGCAGCAAGTCCGCAGCCTGCTGTGTCGTCAGCGCCTCTTCGTAATGTAAAATGGACACAGAATTGCCCTTAGCCAGTTGTCTTGCTGCCTCCATTAAAACGCGAACCAGCGGAGTGGGAAGTTTCAGCTCAACACGCTGCTCATCCACCAGGACATAGTTCGTGTCCGGGTGTGCAACCAAGTCACCAGCCACTCGCTTAATGGTTTCGAGATCTTGTCCGTCTGGCCCGATTAATATTTGATCAGCCAAAATGCTCCCTCCTCTGCGGCTTAGTCTACCCGTTACCAA
>JAJZXX010000047.1 GCA_021806205.1 Bacillota bacterium
GGTGGGTTTGGTAGGGTGTCGCATCAGTTTGGGTGAGAATGGGCCCACCAGCCAACAAGCCACTGTGGAGACGATAAAGATGCGGAGAAAGTGGTGCGGAAGAAAGTCAGCGCCCAAGGCGTAGGTTAGCAAGGAAAAACCGGTGGTGTTGGCCGCGGCAAAGCTTGCCGAAGCGGCGATCCGAAATGCCGTGAACGCGGAGAGCGACACCTGGGGCTGGCGGTGGCGGTCCATTTGCCTATAGAGACGACTCTTTCATGGTTGGGCGTAGCACAAGGAGAAATGGCGACAGGGTGAACGGTATGATGGAGATAATCTCTCTTAATGCTATTGGCTTCGCGTACAGAGCTAAGGTGGCGAACACGATGCTGCCTAAATTGGCAAAGTTGAGTTAGACCGTTAAGGCGTGACGCCGAGTAGGCCAGAAGGGTGTTGGCATCAATCCCCGCGGTGACTAAAAGACAGAGAGCCCCGGTTAGAGTGCCATAAAGGTGTGCACTTTGGGAGATCAGGGTAGAACCCGCCATGTGGCCTAGGGGACTCCAGGTAAAAATCGAACGTCGCCCGCGACGATCGGTGAGCCAGGCTAAGAGCACGAGAGTGGTGTTCCAGCGGCTCTGATGGGGAAACCAAGCCAGCGCGACGACCGCTACCCCCGTACACATAGGATCCCAGGAAAAGTCCGATGCACAAGGACTAAAAAAATCGAAGGCACCAGAACGCGGAAGGGCGGCAGGTCATGGGCGACCGGGATATGGTTTAATGAAGGGGCACATCATGGCCATCGAGGTGATCATCATGTCGAGGAAAACGCCAGCACCGGATAAAAAGCCTCCTTTGTGGGGCATGGCCCTAGTGGGTGCGGTTTTGTTAATCGCGGTCGTCGGGTACTTTATTCGGTATTAAAAATGAGCCCAGGTTAGGGCCAGTGTTCAGGCGTTTTTGGTTGGAGCTCGAGTGGTTGTCCACGGCTGTAACAAAAAGACGCTACACATTGCCTTGTACGATAGTTGTCCCATGATATCCCATTTTAGGAACAAATGACTTATGCCGCACTGGGGATTCAGCCGATCGGTGGCGTAGGATCGTGATGAGAGGGAGAAGTCGCCGTGGCGAATTCGGGATAATTCCGAGCGGTGTCGAAGTCTTCTTTCGTGGAGTGCCTGAAGGGCCTCTGAGAAAGGCACCGGATGAAACCGACCCATCACCAACCCTGCCCGTTTGCCGTTGAGCCCCTGGTTTCGTATGCGGAAGTGTTTTCGTAACACGTGAAGCCGTTTGGGTATACGACCGATTCGGCGGAATGGCAGATTTGGGGGGTGGCCCGGCTGAGTCAGCGGATGAAGGAAGGGGGTGGACGGTCGGACCGCAATACTTCCGCCCGTGACACCGTCTACAGGCAAAACCCTCGGGCCATTGTTGGGAAAATAAGTACGCTTGGCACGCCTCGTTCGTGCCAAATTTTTGATCTACTCCGGCAACGTCATTTCGCACCATCCCCACCTCGAACCTGAATTTGACTAAAGGATACCGCGGTCACTCCACCCGCCAAGGCTAGCCTGACGGATCTTGTTAGGTGTGTAATGAAATCGCGCGGAAGCATTGGAGGTTATCCGACCTTGGCTCATTCATTACCGCCGATTGGCCGCGACGCGAGCAACTGACTCCAGGCACTAGAGTGCGATTTGCGGAAATTTCTCCCGAAGATGCTTTGAAGCTCTTGCGGAATCAGGAAGCTTTGGTGCATTGTGAGGTCATACGAATAGAGCATATTCGGGAGACACGGCAAGAGGCGCAGTAGGTCAACCGGACCAAGAAAAGGAGCTAGGCGATGCCTCACCAGGTGGATTTAAACTGTGATCTGGGAGAAAGCTTCGGCCCATGGCGCCTGGGAGACGATGAAAACGTTCTCCCACATATTTCATCGGCCAATGTGGCCTGTGGGTTTCATGGCGGGGACCCGAGAATCATGGCGCGAACTGTCGAGCGGGCCAAAGCATTGGGGGTGGGGGTGGGGGCTCATCCTGGGTTTCCTGATCTTGTGGGATTTGGACGTCGGAACCTCGCGGTATCGCCAGACGAGGCTCGCACCGACGTACTGTATCAAATTGGGGCCCTATCGGGGTTTTGTCGACGGTTTGGCGTAAGCTTGCAACATGTCAAGCCCCATGGACAGCTAAATAATCTAGCCATGCACGATCGGGCGCTTGCCGATGCCATTGTCGCTGGAATTCAAGACTTTGACCCGGGCTTGATTGTGGTCGCGTACGGAGGAGAATTGGCACGGGCGGCGGAAGCGCTGGGTATGCGTGTCGCCTACGAAGTGTTTGCGGACCGGGAATACAATAACGATGGGACACTAGTGTCGCGCCAGAAGTTCGGTGCGGTAATTACGGAGCGTAGCCGTGTTGTGGAACGCGCGATACACATGGTACAGACCGGTGAGATTATAGCCGTGGATGGCACCGCGTTGGATATGCGGGTACACACTATCTGTGTCCACGGAGACACCCCGGGCGCAGCGACATTAGTGGCCGAACTCCGCCAGGCCTTTGATGCGGCCGATATTTCTGTCCTCCCGTTGTCTTTGGTCGTGGCTTAACGATCAAGATGTTGGAGGTAAGCACAATGTCAACTACCCCGCCCTAAAGGGCGGAGCTTGAGGCAACTCAGGCTGGGTTGACCAGGGGAAGCGGGTACCCATCCGCTCCGTTTGCTATAGGTCGTTAAGAGGCACCGGCGAATGCTTCCTTAGTTCGCCGCTCTGCAAGGTGGGGATCATGCCGGCGCAAGGCAAAACGCCAACGGGTCCTGCCGTCTCCGCAAGGAGAGAGCCGATGGCAGACATTCCCGAGGGGAGACGGGGCGACAGCGCCGCGTCACAAGGCCCGTCAGGGCAAAGGAGGGCGTCCTATGGCGGTATTTGTGCCCGACAAACAGAAGAAACCGCTGATGCCGTGCTCGGAGAAACGGGCACGATTGTTGTGGGAGAGAGGACGGGCGGTGGTTCACCGGATGGGGCCTTTTACGATCCGACTGAAAGATCGTCAGGTCGAACACTCCGTGCTACAGCCCGTGCGGTTGAAGCTGGACCCCGGCAGCCAGACGACAGGCACGGCGCTTATGCGCGAAGTGGAAACCGCCAATATTGACACCGGCGCAGTCTTGCGTTCTGTTACCGTATTGATGGTGTTGGAGCTGACGCATCAAGGCTCGGCGATTCGCGATGCCTTAATGCAGCGACGGGTTCGTCGATCCCGCCCGCGCTATCGACCAGCCCGGTTCGACAATCGCACCCGACCACCAGGGTGGCTCGCACCGTCCCGACAACATTGGGGCGACACCACACTCGCCTGGGTACAAAGACTCAGGCACTGGGCGCCCATCAGCGCCCTATCCCAGGAGTTGGTGCGGTTCGATGTACAGCAACTTCACAATCCGGAAATTCGGGGCGTCGAGGATCGGCCGGGGACGCCTTTGGGGTATGCGGTACGCGAGTACCTGCTGAAGAAGTGGAGGCGGACGGGTGTCTATGGGGGAGCCACCGATGTGCCGTTAGAAATCGCACCTCTCACGCCCAAAAGCCCAGGCGGGAGCAATCGAGGCAGTAATCTTGCTCTCGCGTGTCATGGTTGTAACCAGGCCAAAGGGGCCCAGACAGCGGCCGAGTGCGAGTTTCCACATCTGCACGTGCATTCAACGGATGGGTATTCATGGACCCAAATCGCTTCTAAACGACGAGAGGAGGAGCGGGAAACAGGGGCGGTTCACACCGCCGCGCTATCCCTCCTCGGCTTGAACGCCGAGGTCTCCCGCGCAAACTGATGAAAGAGAACCACCCAACGCATGAAACACTCGCGACCGACTATGGATTACATATTCATTTTGAACGTGAGGAATTCCAAGAAAGGCAGGCGCGCGCTGTTAACGAAATGCAACGCCGTTGTCTAGACGGACTTCTTTTGTTCCGCCAAGAAAGCATGTACTATCTCACCGGCTATGACACCTTTGGTTATGTGTTTTTTCAGTGCCTCTACCTGGGATCCGACGGGCGACTGATCCTTTTGACCCGCGCCCCAGATTATCTGCAAGCTCGGTATACCTCCGTAATCCCAGACGTTCGCATTTGGGTGGACGGGCCGGACGGTAACCCGGCGTTGCAACTGAAAGAGATCCTCCAGCAAGTAGGAGCAGAGGGGCGGCGCCTGGGGGTGGAGTGGGAAGCATATGGATTGACCGGCCGAAACGCGTTGCGACTCCAAGCGGCCTTGGACCCGGGGTTCGTCTTAGAAGATGCGTCAGATCTCATTAGTCGCATGCGCGTTATCAAAAGTGCCGCCGAGTTGCACTATGTGAGACAGGCTGCGCAGTTGGCGGATAGTGCGTTAGGGGCAGCCAAGGCGCTGGCCGCACCCCATGTGTTTGAAGGGGACATCTTGGCAGCCATGCAAGGCGCCATTTACCGGGGAGGCGGCGATGACCCGGCCAACGAATTTATCATTGGATCGGGACTGGGGGCTCTCATGTGCCGATATTTCACGGGCCGCCGACATCTCGACGCGAATGATCAGCTCACCTTGGAGTTTGCGGGGGTGTACCGACATTACCACGCGTGCCTGATGCGCACTTTCCTGATCGGGGAGGCTGATCCGAGACTGGTTCAAATGCATGGCGCCAGTGTTGAAGCCTTACGAGCCGCTGAAGAGATGCTGCGTCCGGGTGTACCAATCGGCGAGGTGTTCGATGCGCACGCCCGAGTCCTAGATGCCCACGGCCATCGTCGACATCGGATGAATGCATGCGGTTACAGTCTTGGCACGACATTTGCTCCCAACTGGATGGATTGGCCCATGCTCTATCATGGTAACCCCGAAATAGCCGTTCCGGGCATGGTGTTTTTTATCCACATCATCATCTTCGATGCCGAAACAGGCTCAGCGATGACCCATGGACGAAGCTCCGTCGTCACGGAAAATGGATCGGAACCCCTGTCCCACGCCTCTTTGGATCTCATTCGTAGATAGGCCATCATTCCCTCTTAGGGACGTCATCCGCTAGACCCGACCTCGTCACTTTGAGAGATCGGGTCTGCCCTCTACAGGGCCGTCAAAACCCGAGTTTCTCTCCGATAGCTTGACACTCGTCTATCTTCATTAAAGAGTCGTGGGACTGGAACCAGGAAATCGACCTGGTTTATCCGCTGGTGGCAGAGAAGACGTTCCGTGAATCCACGAAAACCGTTAATGTAGATAGTGTATTCAGAACCAATTGAACACACGGATAATTTGAAGGGTGGTTTGTTCGTGCGTCGAATTAATGCATTGAAACCGATATCTGCCGGAGTGGCATCCTTAGCGGGCCAACTCACGGAGCTCATACAAGACGGGAGCATCGTCTTCGAAGGACGCCTGTTGCCGGAGCGAGTGCTTGTCGAGCAATTGCGGATAACGCGGGGCAAACTGCGCCAGGCCATGGCTCTCTTAGAACACCAGGGGCTGATTGCCACGGTACCTAGGAGTGGGACTTACATTACTGTGCCAAAGCCTGGCATGACTGGAGGTCGAGATACCCAAGAAGAACATTGCAATGGACAATTGATGCAAGCGCGTCTGGGATTGGAACCGGTAGCAGCGGGGCTGGCCGCCACGGTTGCGAGTCGAGGTGAGGTGCTCGCGATCTTTCGTGCGATGAACCGTGTGAAGGATCGGGTGGGGATGAAGGTGGCCGCCGACGATGCCGATACGACTTTTCATTTGGCGATCGTCAAGGCGTCCCATAATCCATATATCACCGGGATGATGATGATGGTGGAGCACCTGATTCGGGAGCATTATGCGCCGACCCGTCAGCGGATGCTGCAAGATGTGGCGTTGAGTCACGCCTTCTTGATGCAGCATGAGGCAATTTATGTGGCGATTCGGCGCCGGGATGCTGAACTCGCGGAGAAGACGGCTCGCGACCACATTATCTTCTCTATCGCGTCATTTCAGGGTCGTGAGATTGGCAAGGGAGGTCAATAAAGATGTCCGATAATGTGGTTTGGGAGCAACCCGACAACCTTATGGAGTTTATGAGCATGGGAGACTTTGAGAACGTAGTATTTTGTCAAGACGCTGCCAGTGGGCTACAGGCGGTCATCGCGATCCATGATACGACGCTGGGTCCAGCCGGTGGCGGCTGCCGCATGTGGACTTACCTGCAGTACGAGGATGCCGCTCTTGACGCTATGCGCCTGGCACGTGGTATGACCTATAAGTATGCGGCAGCCGGCGTGAACCTCGGTGGAGGAAAATGTGTCGTGATGGGCAACCCGTTTGTCGATAAATCCGAAGGATTGTTTAGGGCCCTGGGCCGCTTTATTGATCGGTTGGGAGGCACCTATTGGACTGGGGAAGATGTGGGCACCACATTAGAAGACATGGTGTACATTCGGCAAGAGACCCCCCATGTGATTACGTTGCCCGAAGAATGGGGAGGTGCCGGACCCATTTCGGCCATGACGGCTATCGGGGTATTTGAGGCGATGAAGATTGCAGTCGCCTATCAGTTGGAACAAGAGTCGATGGAGGGACTCACGGTCAATATCCAAGGTGCGGGGTCGGTCGGTGCGCCTCTCATGCAATTGGTACTGGATCACGGTGCAAACGTGCGCGTGGCAGATATTAACCAACAAGCACTGGTACCATGGTCTGCCCACCCGCGGGTTGAGATAGTGGGAGTCGATGAAATTGGGTATGCACCGTGTGATGTCTTTGCCCCTTGTGCATTGGGGGGTGTCATTCGGCGGGAAAATTTGGAACGATGGAACACCCGGATCATATGCGGGAGCGCGAATAACCAGTTGTGGGATGCCAAACTTGATGTAGCGTTAGAAGAGCGTGGCATTCTTTACGCGCCAGACTTCATCGTCAACGCTGGTGGAGCCATCTTCGACGCGGACCGCTTGGGACCCGGTGGCGTGAATCACGCCAGGGGCGAGGCAAAGGTTCGACAGATCGGGGCCACCTTGCGGAAGATCCTAGAGCTTGCAGAAAAGGAGCATCTCGGGACCTTTCGTGCTGCAGAAGTCTATGCCGAACGCCGTATCCAATCTGTTGGCGAGGCGACTCGGCTACGAAAATTCTAGGGAGGTGAACACGATGCAGTTAAGGGGCAAGGTGGCGATCATTACCGGCTCGTCGATGGGGATTGGGCTTGCGGTCGCCGAGAGATTTCTTAAGGAAGATGCCCGTGTGGTGATCAATTCGCGGCACCCCGATAAGGCGCGAGAGGTGGCCCGTGATCTCGGCCACGAAGAGCAGGTGATCGGGGTTGGTGCGGACGTTTCGAGGTCTCCAGAAGCCGAGCGTTTGGTCGAGGCTACTCTCGGTCACTTTGGACGTGTGGATATCATGGTCTGTAACGCCGGGACATCACTGATTCGCGCAGCGGAGGATATCACAGCCGAAGAGTGGGCACACGTGATCGATTTAAACCTCAGTGGCGTCTTTTATTCGGCGCAAGCGGCGGCTAAATCCATGATCCGCCAGGGCGGCGGCAACATCCTCTTGATAGGTTCCATTCTTGGGCGGGTGGGGCTGCCCCGTCGAGCGGCCTATTGTGCCACTAAGCATGCACTGGTCGGGCTCACTAAAGTGTTAGCGCTCGACTGGGCTCCCTATGGAATCCGGGTGAACAATTTAGCGCCTGGCTACATTGCTACCGAGATGAATATCCGGGATCAATCCACGTCCGATTATTCGGATCAGGATATCCTCCGCCGGGATCCGATGGGGCGTTATGGAACCGTCGAGGAAATCGCCCAAGGCGCACTTTACCTGGTATCGGATGCCAGTGGCTACGTCACGGGAGTCGACTTGCCGATTGACGGAGGATGGGTGGCCTACGGTGGATGGTAAGTGGAGTGTACTAGAGCAGGAACGATTACAAGATCGGGTAGCTGGGGTCACCGGATCCACGCGCGGTATCGCGAGGGCAATTGCGGAGAAATTGGGGTTCTGTGGCGCTCTCGGGGTGCTTCAGGGGCGGGATCCAGAGCGTCTAGAGCGGGCAATCAGAAAACTTCGCGGCCAAGGGGTGGCCGTGATGGGGAAAGTCGCCGAGGTGTCCAACGCGGCGGATACCGTGGTGCAGGACTCAATGGACCGCAGTCCCGAGGAATTCTCCCGGATTGTCGATATTAATCTGAAGGGCGCATTCTACGGATCCCAAGTGGCAGCTCGGTACCTGGCATGGCGTCACCAAGGCGTAATCCTCCAGATGGGGTCGATTTTTGGGGCAGTTGGCGTTAGAACAAGAGTGGCCTATGTGGCCTCTAAGCATGCGTTAGTGGGGTTAACCAAAGAATTGGCCGGTGAATGGGGCTTTTTAGGAATCCGGGTGTTATGCCTAGAGCCTGGTTATATTAAGACTGCATTTGCGATCCCCAATAATCGAACCGAAGAGGATTACACGGTGCATGATATTGAAGCAAGCACACCCCTGGGCCGCTATGGGTCGCCGAAAGAGGTGGCCCAAGTCGCAGCATTCTTGGTGTCCGACGACGCCTCTTACATGACGGGGATCACGGCGCAAGTGGGTGGGGGTTGGGCGTTCCGTGGTGGGTGGTACCCGACCCCGGGTAGGTCGTGAAAACGATCGCGCTCAGCGGGCGCACTGGCCAAGGTGTAGAAACGGCTGGCGAAATGCTAGCGACGATCTTGGCCGAAGAAGGGATGGTGTATAGGACCTGGCGAGATTTTTCCACGATCATTCGGGGTGGAACGACCGCCTACGAGATCTCTGTGTTGGAAGACGGCGATGTGGTGGTCGAAGAGATGTTTCGCACCGCGGTAGTGGACCTGGCGGTGGTCTGGGATGATGCCAGCGCGGCGGCCTATCGACAACGTGTGGTAAATGCGGCCCATCTTTTTGGCTCATCGAATGTATCGGGACTGTTGTCGATGAATTCTGAGGAAACTCCGCGCATTGGGTATAACATGTGGGCTCTCGGGGTAATCGCGGGCGCGGTTCGGCTCGACGATTCGCGGGTGGCCGATTTGACTGCGCATAAGTTTTCCGAACCATCCAACCGAGAATGGTTTTACCGAGGGTATGCCAAGGGTTCGCGCCACGAAGAGACCCTAAGTCCTCAGATTGCTGGAGAGATGGTGCGCATGTCGGGTAATCAGGCGTTCTGCCTCGGCGCTCTGGCGGGCGGTGTGCGATTTTATTGCGGCTATCCCATTACGCCAGCGTCTGACATTCTAGAGATTTTAGCGGAAAAGTTACCCGAAGTAAACGGAGTGACCTACCAAGTCGAAGATGAAATTTCGGCCATTCATATGGCGATTGGGGCCAGTTATGCCGGTCTTCGTACGTTTGTGGCCACCAGTGGCCCCGGCTTTTCTCTAATGACCGAAGGCATCGGGTATGCGGCGACCATCGAGGTGCCACTGGTCATTGTGGATAACCAAAGGGGAGGACCATCCACTGGGATGCCCACGAAAACCGAGCAGTCGGACGTGAATCACGCCCTGTACGGAGGCCATGGGGAATTCGCCCGGGTGGTCGCACCCACAGACATCTTAGATGGAATTCGCGTGATGCAAGAAGCCCTGGACCTGGCGGACTCTTATCAATGTATCGTGATTGTGTTGTCGGATCTGGATACGGCAATGAACCAAAAAGCTTATCCCTGGTCTCGGGTGGCGCCGTTGTTGGTTCCAGACGGCATCGACCGAGGAACCACCATAACGACGGGTCCGATCAGTGAATATCGGCGTTTTGCCCACGACGTAGGCCAACGACCATTCCGCACGGTTCCCGGAGTGGTCGGCGGGGCTTATGTCGCGAGCGGGGATGAGCACGATGAAAGGGGGTGGATGGAGCCGAATTTTACTGAAGTGCGGGCGACGGTGCATAGACGTCGCCTGGATAAGTTACAGGCACTCTCGTATGAGAGGCCATGGCAACAGGTCGGGAGTCCCGATGCCGCCGTCTTGTTGATCGGCATGGGGGCTTTGTCCGAGGTGATTAGAGGGCTAGTCCTGGTTAAAAAAACCTCGTAAACCGTCGTTTGAGGTCACTGCCTAACGGCAGCACGGATCTCACAGGATTCGTCCGCTGGAGGGCTGCTCTCGCACTATTGAAAGAGAATCGGCGGGACGGCCCGCTCTCCTTCGCCGCCAAGGATCCATGAAAGAGAATGGCTATGCGTCTCGCCCCTGTCCTTCACGTGGTGCCCTCGGCCCAGGTGTTACCCGGCTCCTGATTCAGATGCCCCGCCGCGTCTTTCGCTGTGTGACTACGGCAGGGACCGTATGATGCGAGTTTTTAATGCTGGTAAATCTGGTGACGCTGACCAAGCCATGCGTTGAGGTATTGACGATTTTTCAGTAAAACGATCTTAATTTCTTGCGTAACTGTGTTCCATGCACTCCAGTCCGCCTTGCGATACGCCGTGTCGTTCCATTTTCCTCGTCGCTGCATCCATTCCCGCAAGGGTTTGGGCACGTTCTCCCGCCACACCTTCAGCCCGCCACGTCGTCCGATCACCAAAGCCGCCGCGTGATGGACACTGATTCCATACTGCGGTTGATACTTGAATCGTCCAATCATGGACGTGTACGCAGGCTTTGCCTGCCGTACCTCGACTCCCTCACGGGCGGCGTGGCGTGTTAATGCCGCCAAGAACGCCCGGTAGGTAAACTGGTGTGTCACCCGATTGAACTTGGCGCTCACATCTTTGTCGTGAATGAATTTCAAGTTTTCTACGACGAGACCCGCTCCGCGTTCTTTGGCCCATTGCACGGCTTGACGGGTTACCTCTCCGATGATGGCATCCCGTTGAGTGGCCCGTGCATCGTACAGGCGGCCGTCTCCAAAGGTCGCAAAACCTTGCGGATTGCCATCGAGGCGGACCTGGCAGAGGGCTAAAAAGGTGACATTAGTGTCCACACCGATCCACCCGTTGATCGGATAGGTTTGCAATGCCGCAGGTTCTTCCTCCACAGTGATCCGGACCTGATAGCGTCCGTGCCGCCGGAGAATTTCGACGTGGTACGGATCACCAGACGCCAGGACTCGACGCAGTAACCCTTCATAATCCCGTCCGTTGATCTTCCCCGTTTTACTATGCACCTTGCGAGCGACATACAGCGGCAACAAAAGTTTTTGATAGCGGATGCCTTTTTTCTCTGGATCTCGTTCGTCTAAAGACATTTCTAACAGCCAATGGTCCGGCCCTTCGTGAAGGCGCAGGAGCGGATTGCCATTTTTTGTACGGTCACCCCGGGCAGACAACCGCCCATTGCGCCCTTCGTCCCACTGCTCTTTCCAGACTTTTTGCCGGTGAGCCTCGGCTAACGGGTCTGCCAGGGTATGAAAGCGTTCTAAGAATAGCTGGCGTGTGCCGAAAATAACGGGAGGAAAGGTCTTGTCGGTGACATGGCACTGATAAAATCCCACGTGCTCTTGCTGTCGCAAGAGTTTGCGCTCCAAACCCGGGATCCGCCGGGAGTCAGGATGATCTTTTTTCAGTGCCGTAAGACGTGCAACGGTTTTCTTAGCACGGCGTTGCCAAAGTGTCAGGCTGTCTTGCATCGCTTGACGACGACCCACGATCAGCTCTTGGGCATCATGGACCGCATCTTTGGCATAGCGCAACGGCAATCCGGTTTCACTCGCACAGTGCCGTTCCAGTGCTCCCACCTGAATGATGCCTTCACTGAGCCGTTTAAAGGCAAACCGAAACATGAATCCGTACTCGCGCATCAGGCGGCGGAGAGTGGTGTCATTTTCTTCATTCACATCCAGAAGTACACCAAAAATGGTTGTTTTCATCCAGAGTCTCCTTCCTGGGCTAAGGCGGCCAGCGTTTGCCGCACCGTCGTGGCCATCTTTTTGCCCCCACGCTGACCATAGATGCGTGCGGAGAACGATGTCGTGATGGCAATCAAATCTTCGACCAGTTCTCGCTGGTTATCCTTCGCCGTCTGCTCCATGATGACCACACGCACGCCGAAGGCATGCAAAAAGGTTTCTAAGTAGGCGAATCCGAAGCGAGCTAGACGATCCTTATACTCCACCGCTACGATGTCCGCCTGATGCTGTTGAGCGAGTGCCAGCAGTTGATGCAGCCCCCGTCGCTTTTCATTCAAGCCACTGGCCACATCGGTTAGGGCAGCCACTACCTGCCATTGTTGCTCCGCCGCGAATGCGGCGAGCCGTCCCAGCTGCCGATCCAAATTCCCGGCCTCTTGTTGTTTTTTAGTAGAGACGCGGGCGTAAAGAATACACTGAGACTCCCGATGGACCTCGGGAGTCTCTGATACCAACGCCCGTAAGTCCGCCACACGATAACGCCGTTGATTCGTCAAGGTCCGCATCGGCACGAGAATCCCCGTCGCTTCCCAATGACGCAAACCCTCAATGCTCATCCCGATCATCTTGGCGGCCTTGCCGATACTGACGAATTGTTCTTCCATATGTTTATCACCTAAGAATATTATACCATCTATTAATATTCTTTACGAGAACATTATTAAGGAGTTATAACCTCCTATACCCTGACCGCTATCAGGGACTTTTGATCCGCCAACTGACCCCGATGCCCGCGATGCCTCGCTGGTCGGCAGCGGTCAAGATGGTTATTGTCTCGGAATACAATGCCACGGGGCCATTACATCGGCTCTTAGGGCCGATGTTCAGCGCACTGTCGGTGCGATTTGTTCGCCGTTATGATGGAGAGCATTTTACGATCGAAGAGTTTCAAAAAGCCGTCCATGCGGTCGAGAACCAGGAAGGCGGAGTGGACTAAGATGAACGACCACGCGTTCGAGGCTTACACCGAGAAAGACTTTAGTAACGGCAACATGCCGACTTGGTGCCAGGGATGTGGAGATTTTGCGGTTTTAAAGGCCATGCAACGGGCTTTAGTTCGTCTGGGTGTGAGACCCGAGAATGCCGTACTCGTCTCGGGCATTGGTTGCAGTGGGAAAATTAGTCATTACTTTGGCGGCTATGGGATCCACACCACCCACGGAAGAGCGTTACCCGTGGCCCAAGGTATTGCGGTCGGCCGTCCAGATTTGACGGTGATTGTGGCAGGAGGTGATGGGGATGGTTATGGAATTGGGTTAAATCATCTGATGCACGCAGCGCGTCGCAACGTGAATCTCTTGTATATCGTGATGGACAATGGGGTCTACGGCAACACCAAGGGACAGACGTCACCGACGTCTCCTGTGGGGTATCGATCCGGCACCACCCCCCATGGGGCTCACGATGTACCCATTGACCCACTTTTGGTTGCATGGGCTGCCGGGGCTTCCTGGATTGCTCAAGGATTTTCCGGTGAGGTCCGCATGTTAAGCGATTTGATAGTGGCCGGAGTTGATCACCCGGGCTTTAGTCTTTTGAACGTGTTGAGTCCATGTGTTGTCTTTAATCGAGAGTATGGCTACGATTTTTACCGTCATCGCGTGAACCACGTGGATCTACCGGCGAATAGCGCTGCCGATTTCATGGTGATTCGCGAAACGACGGGGTACCCCGAAGGTCTCTTATGGTGTGCGCCGCGGGCAGTAGCCCCTTCGGCAGGGACCGAAAACTCCCGCATCACACCGGAATTTCTCCGGACGTTACTGTAGTTCGCAGGGAGCATCCCGTCGGGTTGGCAACGATGGGAAACTGCTTGAAGGAATCTCGGGTTGATTTCGAGAAGTCTTACAGGGGCATTTCACCTTAAGCATGACCCGATGGAGCGTCTGCAGTGCCAAGCAGGAGTTTTACCACACGACGAGAGGGGGAAGTAGTATGACCGGTTTAAAGCGTGGACTCACATCCCGCGACCAAGTCATGATTGGCATCGTGGGGTCGGTGGGGACCGGCGTGCTGTTTAGCACGGCGGGCATGGCTGCATCGGCAGGTCCGGGGGTTGTTATCGGATGGTTGCTGGGCGGTATTATGTATGGCTTTGTTATGATGACCTATATTGAATTGGCTCAAGTTTACCCGGAAGCAGGGGGACCAACGCGGTACAGTATTTACACCCATGGTCGGATTACAAACTTAATCAACAGCATGTCCGATTTCTTTTGGTACCTTTTCATTCCGCCGATTGAAGCCTTGGCGGTGGTGGAAGGTATTAATTACTTCTGGCCGCATCTGATTGCGACATCAGGCACTCCGACCATACTGGGCGGCATCTTAGGCGCAATCTTTCTGTTGTCATTTGTGCCCTTTAACTATTACGGGATCAAGAAGTTCTCACAAACCACCAATGCCTTCGGATGGGTTAAACTGGTGCTTTACGTACTGGCAGCGCTGGGATTTGTTGCGGTGGCACACTTTGGCAACTTTATCCGCTATGGCGGGATCGCGCCGTTCGGGTTGAATGGTATTTTTCTGGCGATTCCTTTGGGAATGTTTGCGTACGGAGGAATCCGGGTGGTGGCGGATTATTCGGAAGAACTATCCGATCCGACATCGGTACGTCGCGCATTCGTGTGGATCTTAGTGGGTCAAACGGCGATTTATCTCCTATTCGCTATTGGTTTCGTGGTGTCGCTGAATTGGTCTCAGATTAAGTTGCATCCGGGGGACTGGGCCTCGATTTCGACGCTCCCGGGCAACCCATTTCTGGCGATTGCTGGCGATTCGCATCTAGGCTGGGTCATCCCGATTACCATCGTCATCGCGATTATCGGTCCGTTTGTGACGGGCTATATCTATCAAGGAGCGGGAAGTCGCGTATTGCTAGCCATATCCCGCAGTGGATTCGTCACCTCTAAGCTTCTCCAGATCTCTGACGAATACGCCATTCCGGCCTGGTCCTTGGGCGCGTTGGCCATCATAGGGGCCGTGTTGGCATTTGTGTCCGCACCGTTTCCCACCATATATAGTCTCATTAGCGACGCTGTGGTCGCCGGATATCTAGGATTGGCGACGAATCCGGTGGTGATGTTTGCCTTGAGGAAAAATGGCAGAAAGCCGCGGTCGGCTATTTGGGGGGGACCCACCTTCGCGGTATTGGCGTTCGCGTCGGTATCGTTAATTGTGTATTGGAGTGGATGGCCCTCGGTGCCGTACGCCGTGGTGTTGATTGCGCTGGCTTCATTGGTATTCGGCATCATCTACAAGGTGAAAGAGCATTTCGCCAATGCGTTTTGGTACATGGCGTACATCGTGTTCCTCACCCTCATGACCTACATTGGTAGTGTGGGTGCCCAAAAACTCGTGAACGTCGATGTAGGAAGCGCCATCGTGGTTCTCGTGTCTCTCCTGGTCTTTTTGCCTTGGGGGGTGGCCTCGCGGATGGACTCGGCCGGGATGGAGGCCGCGCATCAACAGAGCACGCTGACTCAGGCACAATAAGCCCCAAAGTCTCATCGGGGCGTCGATACTCTGGAGCCCGACGGGGGGGCTATGCGCCCCCACGCGGGACCTTGGGAGGGGAAACCGTGAAGACAGCCGGTCAATATATCGAGAGCCTACGTGAACTTAATACTGAAGTGTACTTTATGGGAAAACGCGTAAGGGACCTGGTGGACCATCCCGCTTTTCGACCTCATATCAATTCCGCTTCGGTGACCTACCAGATCGCGAATATGCCGGAGCACCATGCGATCGCGACCGCCAGGTCGCATTTAACGGGCGAGCGGATTAACCGTTGGACGCATATTCCCCAGAGCCAAGAGGACTTGGTGAATAAGGTGAAGATGCTGAGAATCGCGGGTCAGATTACGGGCACGTGTTTTCAGCGCTGCGTCGGCATGGATGCCTTGATTACCCTCTATACCGTGACGCATGACATGGATCGAGCGCTCAACACGACCTACCATCAGAAATTTCGGCGGTTTCTCATCACCACCCAGGCAGAAGACTTAATGACCGATGGGGCGATGACGGATCCCAAGGGCGACCGATCGAAGCGTCCGGCAGAACAACACGATCCCGACCTGTTTGTTCGGGTCGTTGAAAAACGGGCGGATGGCATTGTGGTGCGCGGCGCTAAGCTGCATCAGACCGGTGCGACCAATTCCCACCAAATTCTGGTGATGCCAGGGCAAGCTATGACTGAAGCCGACCGCGACTATGCGGTGGCCTTTGCGACACCGGTTGATGCGCCTGGCGTGATCTTTGTGTTTGGTCGACAGGTTAATGATAGCCGGAAGTGGGAAGGGAACCTCGACCAAGGGAACCCTCGTTACGGGAGCGTCGGGGGCGAAGCGATGATTATTTTCCATAATGTGTTCGTACCGTGGGAACACGTCTTTCTTTGCGGCGAAACGGATTTCACGGGTACCTTGGTCGATCGTTTTGCCTCGTATCATCGGCAAAACTATGGGGCGTGCAAATCCGGGAACCTTGATGTGCTAATAGGGGCGGCGTCTACAATAGCAGATATGCAAGGCACCTTAAAAGCATCCCATGTAAAAGACAAACTGGGAGAAATGGCCCATTTGGTTGAGACCATGTATAGCGGGGCGCTCGCTTGTTCATTTCACTCAACGATGTTGGATGGCGGCGTGGCATACGTGGATCCCCTCCTGGCCAATAGTGCGAAACTTAACACCGCACGGTATTATCCCGAAGTTACCCGATTGGCTCAAGATATTGCCGGCGGATTCCCGGCAACCCTACCCGGAGAACAAGAGCTCGATAATCCACGCGTGGCGGGATTTGTGAAAAAATACTATCAAACGAAGCCTGAGGTGGATCCGGTCGACAGAATCCGGATGGGGCGTCTTATTGAAAATATGACCGGAGCCACGCCGATCATCGAATGCATGCATGGGGCTGGATCACCCCAAGCACAAAAGGTGGTAATCCAGCGCACGATCGACTGGCAGGCCAAACGGCAACTGGCCGATGCCGTCATCCATGCCGCTCCATTTGCCGACCATGAGGGACCCGAGCTGTCATGATGGCATGTCGTTCCGGATTCAATGGGCTCAATGCTGTTAGAGCATCGCAAGGGTCAGCTCCAGGTGTCGGCAATCGGGTGCCGGGAAATACTAGGAATACCCTGCCAATTCCCACCGCAAATGAGGTGCACGACCGAGATTTATGGTCATGTGCGTCACTATCTATCAAGTATGGTGGAGGTGTAGGGCGTCGTCACAGGATGGAGCACCATCTTGCGACCGAGGAGTGTGGAGTTTAAGGGTATTGCGGCTGACCCCATTGTCCAGTGTACGTCGCAAGTGGGGCAGGTCTTCAGAATAAGAGCGAATGTAGTTCATAAATACGGTGGCTTCGGGACTCATTTCGGCGCGGTTGCGGTAAACCATCGCAATCCGCCGGAGGGCGCGAGGGTTTAGGCGAGACATGTGTACATATCCGGCCTTGGACTCCAACAAGGCGGTGTCCCGGGGCACGATGGCGATGCCGATGCCTGCTGCCACAAATCCTAAGAGAGCATGAATGCTGGACGCATGCATTTCGATTTTAGGTTCGAAGCCCGCGTGTTGCGCGAGCCGAGCCGTTGTAATGTTGAGGCTGTATCCAGGCTTCATGAAAATGAAGCTTTCGTTCGCCAGTGATTGCATCGATACGGTGTCGGCGATGGGGCGATCCATTCGGGATACGACCACCAATTCCTGTGCCCACAAGAGTTCATATTGAACCTGGGTCGACAGGAGAGGGGTGGGCGTCAGGGCCAGCTCAACCCGATTTTTTACCACCTGATCAGCCAGCCCTACCGCTTCCAGTTCTATAACCTCCAGCTGTACGTTGGGGAATGCTTTATGAAAGGGGCGGTAAATGCGTGGGAAGTGATGCATCGAAACCAGGGATAAGGGGCTCACCCCAAACACTATTTTTCCCGACAGTGAATGTTTAGCCTCTTCTAATGTCAGTGGAATTTGATGCACTTCCTGGATTACGCGCTTGGCTTGGGCCACCGCGCGGCGTCCGCTATCGGTGAGACTGGCACCATGCACACTGCGAATTAGTAGCGATGCGGAAAGCTCCTGTTCCAACTGATGAATTTGGTTGGTGACAGCAGGTTGACTTACACCGTAGTATTCGGCACAGGCGGAAATGCTGCCTAAATCTGCGACACCAATGAGCAACTCCAGTTGCCGTAGGGTCAAGACCTCGTCTCCTTTATATCACGCATGGTCATCAGGTATTCGCGTCGCACAGCCATCAGTATCGATAGACGAAAGCATAATTCATTATTATAGTACGCCATAAACGCAATTCATTGAACTAGTTTCACGATCATGTGATGCTTAGGATGCACCGAGGGTGTCAAATTTTGAGTATTGTCAGTCTTCACCGTATCGTGCCAGGTGGTTTGGGTCATAAGGGAATGCTTTCACTAGGGCGTACGGTGCGATTTCGACAGAAATGAGGAGTGAGCCATCGATGAGTCTACCGTTGGAAGGTATTAAGGTACTGGACTTCACGGGTGTCCAAGCTGGACCAGCCTGCACCCAGTTGTTGGCTTGGTACGGGGCGGATGTCCTAAAAATAGAACGACCGGGTGTAGGAGATATTACGCGAAGCCAATTGCGGGATATCCCTGGTGCGGATGCGCTGTATTTTACCACCTTAAATAGCAATAAGAAGTCTCTGGAGTTAAACACCAAAACACCAGAAGGCAAAAAGATTTTGGAGGAACTAATCAAGGGCGCCGATATTTTGGTCGAGAATTTCGGACCCGGTGCCATGGACCGGATGGGATTTTCCTGGGAGCGCATCCAAGAGTTAAATCCGGGCCTCATCTTTGGGTCGGTGAAAGGTTTTGGCGAGAATTCTCGGTATTCGGACCTCAAAACTTATGAAAATGTTGCGCAGTGTGCGGGAGGTGCGGCTTCTACCACAGGTTTTTGGGATGGACCGCCCACGGTCAGCGGGGGTGCGCTGGGGGACTCCAATAGTGGCTATCATCTTCTCATTGGGCTACTGACCGCACTGATTGATCGGCAAAAGACGGGCCGCGGTCAGAAAATTAGTGTCGCGATGCAGGACGCCGTATTAAACCTGTGCCGGGTTAAATTGCGTGACCAATCGCGATTGGAACGAGTGGGCTACTTGGAGGAATATCCCCAGTACCCGAACATGGGATTTGGCGATGTTGTACCTCGTGGTGGTAACGCCGGGGGCGGCGGGCAGCCCGGTTGGGTTCTCAAGTGTAAAGGTTGGGAAAACGACCCCAATGCCTATATTTATTTCACGGTGCAGGATCAGAACTGGGCCCGTACCGCGGAAGCTATCGGCCACCCAGAGTGGGCCAATGATCCAGAGTATAACACGGCCCAAGCCCGCCAACTCCATCTGTTCGAGATCTTTGAGGAGATTGAGCGCTGGATGGCGGATAAGACTAAGTATGAAGCGGTCGATGTTCTCCGAAAATACGACGTTCCGTGTGCCCCCGTGTTTAGTATGAAGGAACTGGCCTACGATCCCGACCTGCGAGAAAGCGGGACCATTGTCGAGGTCGACCACAAGGTCCGAGGCAAGTATTTGACGGTGGGAAGTCCCATTAAGTTTTCTGGATTCAAACCGGAAATCACCGCCTCGCCTATTTTGGGCGAGCATACAGATGAGGTCCTGACGGGTCTGGGTTATACGCCCGAGCAGATCGCAGAGCTTCGAGCCAAAAAAGTGGTCTCGGCGTAACATTGGAAACCGCTCAGCAATAGGGGATTATGCATCGCTGATGGTTACAAGGTGCGGGGAGCGAGAAGAGCCTTCTCACATCCCCGCACCTATTTTATGAGAAGGAGCGATAAGAGTGGAATCGACACCCATGACAGACGGGTTTCATGTGATGGTAGACGCTCTCAAACTAAACGGCATTGACACCATTTATGGGGTAGCGGGCATCCCCATCACGGATCTATTGCGCTTGGCGCAGTCGGAGGGCATTCGCTACATCGGCTTTCGCCACGAGCAAAATGCCGGTAATGCCGCCGCGATTGCGGGATTTCTTACCCAAAAGCCGGGCGTTTGCCTGACTGTTTCAGGTCCGGGATTTTTGAATGGATTGGTAGCGCTCGCCAACGCGACGACCAACTGTTTCCCCATGATTCTTATCTCGGGTTCAAGCGACCGATCGATCATTGACCTGCAGCAGGGTGATTACGAAGAACTCGACCAACTCAGTATCGCCAAACCGTTCAGTAAGGCAGCGTTCCGTGTCAACAATCCCGAAGACATTGGGGTAGGGCTTGCGCGGTCCATTCGAGCAGCCGTTTCTGGAAGGCCCGGAGGTGTGTATCTGGATATCACCGCGAAGACTTTGGGGAGCGTTCTCGATCTCAAGGCATCCGAACGCTCGTTAATTCGGCCTGTCGACCCCGCCCCCAGACAAATTCCTTCGCCAGAGTCCATTTCTCGCGCCGTTCAGTTGTTGTCTGGAGCTCTGCGTCCGCTCATCGTGTTGGGTAAGGGAGCCGCCTACGCTCAAGCTGAGGTTGAAGTGAAAACGCTGGTCGAAGAGACCCACATTCCTTTTTTGCCGATGTCGATGGCTAAGGGATTGTTGCCTGACAATCACCCGCAGTCGGCTGCCGCGGCGCGGTCTTACGCTTTAGGAAATGCCGACGTCGTGGTGCTAGTGGGAGCTCGTCTGAACTGGCTATTGTCGCACGGCAAGAGTCCTTTGTGGTCGGAGTCATGCCAATACATACAAGTGGACATCGACTCCACTGAAATGGATAGCAACCGACCTATTGTGGCCCCGGTGGTGGGAGATATCCGGTCGAGTCTTCGAGCGTTGTTGCAAGCCCTTAAACCCGGGTCGGTCCCGGTGCGTTCTGAATGGCTAGACGCCATTGGAGAAAAAAAGCAAAAAAACCTGAACCGGATGGCGGAGCGTTTACGGGCCAATCCTGACCCGATGAACTTTTCCAGTGCCTTGGGACAAGTGCGAGAGGTTCTCCTTGCCAGGCCGGATGTCTACGTCGTCAATGAGGGAGCCAACGCGCTGGACTTTGGCCGGAATATTATCGACATGAATCTTCCTCGCCACCGTCTGGATAGCGGGACCTGGGGAATCATGGGGATTGGCATGGGCTATGCGATCGCCGCCGCAGTTGAGACGGGTCAACCCGTCGTAGCCATTGAAGGCGACAGCGCTTTTGGCTTTAGCGGGATGGAGATTGAGACAATTTGTCGCTATAAGCTTCCGGTGACCACGGTGATTCTCAATAACGGCGGCATTTACCGTGGAGATACCGGTGATGGCGAGCCTTCCCCGACTGGATTTGTGCGCGATGCCCGCTACGATAAACTCATTGAAGCCTTTGGAGGTGTGGGATATCATGTGACTAACACCGAAAGTTTGGCACAGGCGCTACAGGCGGGCTTGGGATCAGGTCGGCCGACGCTAATAAATGCTGTGATTGACCCGACGGCAGGGACGGAAAGTGGACACATCCAAAGTCTCAACCCGAAGAGTGCGTTGCATCAGTAGTCTTTGAAGTATTTGCGCAATAGGGCGAAGACGAAAGAGGCGAACGGGTGGTGGAGTTTGAGATTGAACAGTTTGCCACGGCATTGGTTGAATCGATGCCAGATGCCGTAATTTTTGCGGATCGTAATGGTACCATCGTCTGGTGGAATCATGGAGCGACCGTTATGTTTGGCTATTCCCGGGAAGCGGCCCTAGGCCGGACGTTAGACATCATTATCCCCGAGAACCTACGAGCCCGCCACTGGGAGGGCTATCATCACACCATGGAAACGGGCGAAAGCCGTTATGGAGCCCAAGATTTGCTGGCCGTGCCGGCCATACGCCAGGATGGATCGAGGCTTTCTGTAGAATTTACGATCGTGCCCTTCAAAGATTCGTCAGGGCGCATGATGGGGATTGCTGCGGTCATGCGCGATGTGACGCGCCAATTTGCGGAAGCGAGGTCATTGCGCAAAAAATTGGCTCAGTACGTTGCGGCTGAAAAAGCGGCTGCCCCCAACCTAGATTCATCGTCAGTCAACCCGGGAGAGGAGGATGGTTTATGGCCACGGTAGTCACTAAGAAGGTATCGCGGACTCGCTTAACCCACCCGATGATAAAAGAACAAGGCCGTTTGAGAACCGCTACCTGGGACGAAGCATTAGGCCGTGCCGCATCTTTGTTCTCAGCGATCAAGGCCCGTGATGGAGGAAAAGGGCTCGGGGTGTTTAGCTGTTCCAAGTCTACGAACGAACTGAATTACTTAGCGTCAAAATTTGCAAGGGTGGTCTTTGGTACCAATAACATTGATTCGTGCAACCGCACCTGACACGCTCCCTCGGTCGTGGGTCTCACGGCCGTGTTTGGCAGTGGTGCTGGCACGAGTTCTTATGAGGACTTTCATCGAACCGCCTTTATTCTGCTGGTCGGATCGAATGCAGCCGAAGCGCACCCCATTATTTTCCATCACATCATGAAGGGAGTTAAAAACGGAGCCGAAATGGTGGTCGTGGATCCGCGACAAACGTTGACGACGAAAAAGGCCCATGAGCACGTAAGAATTGCAGTGGGTTCGGACATTGCGCTCGTGAACGCGATGGCGCACGTGATTATTCGCGACGGACTGTATCACAAAGAGTTTGTTGAGCATGCCACCGAAGGGTTTGAGGCTTTTGCCGAGTCGGTGAGCACTTGGACTGCCGAACGAGCTTCGCTGGTGACAGGTATTGCGGCCGACCGCATTGAGTCTTTAGCACGGCGGTATGCAGCGGCTCCTACATGCATGATTGCCTGGACATTAGGCATTACGGAGCATCACAATGCGGTGGACAACGTTCGCGGTTTGATTAATTTGGCCCTGCTCTGCGGCAATGTGGGAAGATCCGGGTCGGGTCTGAATCCCTTGAGGGGGCAAAATAACGTGCAAGGCGGCGGCGACATGGGGGCTTTGCCGGGGCGCTTGCCGGGATTTCAAGATATTACTGATCCTGATGTTCGGCATAAATTTGAGGCAGCCTGGGGGACGCTCATCAGTAAGGTCCCCGGTTACGATCAGACCCAGATGTTCCATGCTATGGAGGAGAATCGCCTCAAGGGTCTTTTCGTTATTGGCGAAAACCCTGTCCAGTCGGATGCGAACAGCCGCCTGGTGCGCCGCTTGCTAAGCGATTTGGATGCTTTAGTGGTGCAAGATATCTTTATGACCCCCACTGCCGAATTGGCGGACGTGGTGTTTCCCGCTTTTGTCTCCTTCGCGGAGAGCGAGGGGACTTATACGAATAGTGAGAGGCGGGTGCAGCGCGTTAAAGCCGCGCGTAAAGCGCCTGGCGAGGCTCGAGATGATCTCTGGATTCTGGCGTCGCTGGCGCGATCCATGGGGCATGACTGGCCCATTCTGGGGGCACAAGCCTTATTTGACGAGATGCGTCGTCTGACGATTAATTTTCGTGGCATCACCTATGAACGCATGGAGAAGCTGCGCGGGATGCAGTGGCCTGTATACGACGAAAACCACCCTGGCAGCTCCGTACTGCATGAGCGGCTGTGGCAGTCGGATCCGGGGCCAAAGGCACCTTTTGCTGTGGTTGACTGGGAGCCTCCCGTCGAGGGGTTGTCATCCGAATACCCGTTTTTGCTGACAACCGGGCGAAGACTAGCGTTTTTCAATACCGGGGTTCAGTCGAATGTTTACGATCACCCCCACAAAATTGGCGAATGGATGGAACTTCATCCAAAGGACGCCATGGATCTGGGCATCCAGGATGGAGAAATTATTGCGGTCGAGTCCAAAAGAGGGCGTGTCCAAGTTCCGGCCTATTATTCAGAGGCGGTGTCACCGGGGACCGTCTTTATGTCGCTGCACTTTCCCGACGAAGTCACGACCAATGATCTCACCATTGACGCCACCGATCCCCAATCTGGCACGGCCGAATTCAAAGCGGCAGCGGTAAGACTGTCGCGCCTGGATGAGGCAGCAGGAAAAGAGGCATAAAAGATGCATACGGAACAGGCGGCGATTAATGTTCGAGTCAGCGCTCTGTTGGAGGATCTTCCCAAGGAGCGCAGTCAATTATTGCCGGCATTATGGAGAGTATTTGAGGAGTATTGGCTCCTTGAACCCGAAATGATTGAGGCCATATCCAACGCCATGGGCGTGCCTTATGCGGAAGTTTACGGCGTGGCCTCGTTCTATGCGTTGTTCGATAATCCGGAGGGTTGTCGTCCCATTTACGTGTGTACCGATGTCATGTGCGCACTGCGGGGTTCGGAGGATCTTTTGAAATCCGGGCAGGTAGGCGCCAAAGGCACGCCGGTGTCGATTAAAGGCGCCCCGTGTCTTGGTTACTGTGATGAGGCACCCGCCTTGTTTGATGGCAAGGTGACCAAAACCCAAGTGACTCAGGACGCCTTGGCTCAACTGATCCGAGGTGAAAAGCATGCCTGAAGTGCGGCGGTTGCTGCCCGAGTCGACGTGCCGGTCAGATCCGGCCTCCCCAGCTCGATTCACCGAAAGAGGCTGGGATCGTGCGATGGAGCGGGCGCTGTCGATGGACCCGGACGAGATTATTGCCGACGTGAAGGCTAGCGGCATTAAGGGGCGCGGAGGGGCAGCATTTCCTACCGGCGTGAAATGGGAAAGTGTAAAAAAAGCTTTAGGTGACATGCGGTACGTGGTGATGAACGCCGATGAAAGTGAATTGGGGACGTTCAAGGATCGAGCCCTCCTGCAGCAGGATCCACTGGGAGCGTTGGTAGGAGTACTTATTGCGGCCCATGCGGTCGACGCCCAGAAAGCTTATTGCTACATTCGCGGCGAATATCGACAGGCGGAGGGTCGACTGAAAGACGCGTTGGGTACCCTCAGGCAACTGGGATGGGTGGGGCCAAACGGGGTCGACATCGAAATCCGTCGAGGGGCGGGGGCCTATATTGCGGGCGAGGAGACAGCCCTCTTAAATAGTATCGAGGGGAAGCGCGCAGAGCCGCGCGTTAAACCCCCATTTCCTACCAACCAGGGGCTATGGGGGCGGCCTACCCTTATTCAAAATGTGGAAACCTTGGCAAACGTGGCTGTCTTGTTGGCGCACGATGTGAACTGGTTTAAAGAGTACGGGTCGTCTGACACATCAGGGACCAAGTTGATCGGACTCAGTGGCCATGTACGGCGTCCCGGTGTCTACGAGGTTCCATTCGGGTATCCCCTCGCCAATCTTCTTAATGATTCTGATTTGGGCGGTGGCGTGGCGGGCAGCCAGCGCCTAGGAGCCATTTTAATAGGGGGGGCCGCGGGAACGTTTCTATCCTCAGACGAAATCAACGACAGTGTGTTGGATTACGCTTCGTTGGCCCGATATGGGGCCAATATTGGATCCGGTGCGTTGATGGTCTTTGATGATACGGTCGACCTGAGGTGGGTGCTGCGTAAGCTGGCCCGATTCTTTTCGGATGAATCCTGCGGGCAATGTGTGCCATGCCGGATCGGCACGCGACGGGTTTTAGAGTTGATTGAACACGGCGGCTTGACCACCCGCCAAGACGACTTGCGCGAATTATCCCAGGCCATGCGCGATGCCTCCATCTGCGGGCTGGGTCAAACGGCTCCGGTAGCGCTGTTATCCCTATTGGACCGACCTGACCTGATTCAAGGCTGATACGAAATTTGGGGGTGATTGGATGCACGATCAACTGAGATTGACCATCGATGGGGTTAATGTGACCGTGCCGCAAGGGAGCACGGTGAAGGATGCGATAGAGGCTACCAATCAGAGTGTACCCACGTTGTGTTGGCATGAGAACTTGGAGCCCGCTAACGCCTGCCGAGCCTGTGTCGTTGAGCTTAAGGGGTCACGGGTGTTGGTCGCGTCCTGCTCGCGGGCGGCCGAAGACGGCATGGAGATTCAAACAACCACTGAAAGGGTTTTGAATTCCCGAAAGTTGGTAGCAGAGCTTTTGATGTCGACCTCAAATGCGGATTTGGCCTTCGATTTGCAGCACCTGGCCGAGATCACCGGGGCAAATCCAGGGCGTTTTTCCGGGGGAGCCACTTGGGAAAGGCCCCTTCAAGACGACAATAGTTTATACGTGCGGGACATGGCTAAATGTATCTTGTGCTATCGCTGTGTGCAGGCCTGTGGTGAGGATGCCCAAAATACATTTGCCATCAGTGTGGCCGGGCGGGGTTTCGAGGCGCACATCGATGCGGGGTTTGGACGAGAATTACCGGAGTCTGACTGTGTGTATTGCGGGAATTGTGTAGCGGTGTGCCCAACCGGAGCCCTTATCGGCAAAACCGAGTGGAATCTTCGCCAAGAAGGACGTTGGAACGAGGAAGGCCTGACCAGAACCGATACGATATGTTCATACTGCGGGGTTGGGTGTGCGTTGACGCTGCATGTTTTGGACAACCGCATTGTGAAGGTCACGTCACCGGCTGACCATCCCGTGACCCATGGCATGCTCTGTGTCAAGGGGCGCTATGGGTACGAGTTTGCGCAAGTGGAAGGCGAATAAGGCAAGATCGGCGTCATCAGGATGAAATATCCGGTTCGGCTGTGGTTCTCGACGCGTCTGCAATCAAAGCCGCGAAAGGAGAAGGATTCTCCCTTGAAAAACTTTTTTATCCCTGTGGGTGTGGGTTTGGGACACACCCGCATGGGGGTCTGCTTGTAACACGTTGACCCTCTGCGTTTTCTTCCGGTTCCATTTCCACCCCCAAGGGTGCCCGGTGTTCCTGCAATCGCTGTAAGACCAGTAGGCCCACCCGCGTTTGCGGGAGTGTCCATTGACGGTGATGACCTTATTATCGGCAACCCGATGATAGTTCACGGGTTCGTGGTGGCCCTCCTAAATGGGAAGTGGTGGGTGTACATCGGCGATACCGGACTCAGTCCCAAGACTATGCTACCCGCTACCAAATCCGCCCGCCCTTTCACCAGAGACCTAGCGGAAGTTTCCTAGTTAGTTGATCGCAAAATGACGAATCCCTTGCGCAGCAAGGGATTGATAGATATAGAGTGTATTATATAACGGGTTTAGCCATGGGGTCGAGAATTTGAAGATGGTTAAGGATTTGTTGCTGACGCGCAGTCCGGAGCCGCGCAAACTCACCCTGCCACTGGCCCAAAAACAGGGACTCATTATAGGTCACCACACCGGTGCGCTCGCGGCCCATCACGGTATGGGTGGTGCGGTAGGCTTTCAGGTCACCGAAGTCCGGGACTTGATTGGCTCTCAACGCCCCCACAAACCCGTAGGGGCTTGCATCGACGCGGTTTGATTGCCCTTCGAATCATTTCCCTTGTCATACACCCAGGTCATGCGGTCACAGGCGGTTCGTGAGGTCTGGTACCAGTCCACTAGGTCCTCGGTGACGCTCTGGAACTGCTGACTATCGAGGCGATTTCCGGGGTAGACGGCATGAAACAGCGGAATATTGAAGTCGGCGGTTGTGACCAACAAGGCGAGTCCGACGGATTTCAGATCGCTCCGATGCTGTTTTTGATGCCCTCGCTGCGCGAGGGCGGAGTCTGTCTGCGTATCAATCCCGGTACAAAAATTGGCGGCATCGTACACCACAGTGGACAGGTCCACCTCAAATTCTGTGACCAGATGCTGCGTCAGGGTGCGCTCCATCTCCCGGATCCGATCCGCCGTGAGGTAGCGCATATGGTCCCAAAACCGTTGACTGCGCAGATCGGTCTCCCCCACCGTAAAGTCACGGTAAAGGGCGGTGCGGCGAAACCATTCGCCCAATGGCGCTTTGCTACATGGCGCTAACACCCGATTGAGGACTGCCAGGAGCATATAAGTCCCTTCAGATAATCCTTGGTCGCGCTTCGGCGCGACGGCGTCAATGAGGTCCGCCAGGCGGAGGCGCCGCGCGATCTGCAACAGCGCTTGGCTGCCGCCCTATTCCACCACGCGCACTCGGGTTGGTTCCGGCGGCTCCCCCTGCAACCGCGCAACCACCTGTTCCGCGCGTCCCAGATCTAGCTGCTTCACGCGCCGCGACTTGCCATCCACCCATTTCCCGTCCACGAGGTAATAATACATGTGCCCCTTGACCTTGCGTTTGGTCATCGTCGCCATCCCCGCACTGCCTCGACGTTCGGTGGATAAACAGAGGCTTCGACACGGTGCGCGCAAATTCGGATCTTAATAGGAATTATCTTCTACAAGGAAGATCGGTAGCCTGGCTAAATAAGTTGCATAAATTCGGAAATGAGACACTGCTTACGTTTCAGGCCGATTTTACCGGCTAACTAGGAAACTTCCGCTAGGGCGGAGTGGTTGACTTTAACGGCGATGGCGCGAACTTGCTAAATCACCGGACGTATCTCGCTGACGACCAATTTTCCACCGCCGATCAGAGTCATGCCCCGGCTCTTACGGAGAACAAGCTCTACACCTAATTCCTGTTCGAGCCGTTGAATTTGGTGGCTCTCAGTCGGTTGAGTTAATCCAAAGAAGTCGGCAGCCGTCGATATGGATCCCCGGTCCGCAATACTGACCAGCAACTCCGGTTGACTAAGCTTCACCAGCCCGGGGACCTCCCCATCGTTGAAGTGGTTACAGGTATGATAGGGGGCTCTTTCTCAAATCATAGGATCGACGCAGGTGCCTTGAAACTGAAACACCGCCATGAGGAGTGGTACTCAAGGCCAGAGTCGTTCAGTGCATACAATGTGCTCACCATAGGGCACCTCGAGGGATAGCCGCACAAAGGAAACATCTTCTAATATTCACCCTCGATCCGACGGTTTAAGAAAGAGCCTGATAGTGCATCATAAACCTGTCCATTAGCAACAATTGTAGTCCGAAATGCTGGATACGGAACTTGGACGGAGTGGTTGTGGCTGCCCGAAGGATCCGACGAGACAAGATCCGCCTAACTGGATCGCACTGTTGGTGCACCTTAAGCCACCTACATCCCTGGTCTGAGTACTTCGGGGCCATAAAACCATCCAGTACCTCTTGCGCCGTAGCCTAGGACGATCATATTAGATAGTGAAAACGGGCCATCCGTTGGACGGGATCGGTCAGATCTCTTGGCACTAGGGCCGAACTGTTCTCACGCATTTGCCTTAAGGCTGTTGAAAGCCCCCTACCCGGTATTTTCTGCTGTTCTAGCAGTCTGTAAATTTGTTGCTTCATGTCGAAGTCGCCAAATGTTGGCATAGCCCGATTTCGGCAAGCGCACCGATGGTGTTCTGTCGAACGGTTCACCCGAATCCTCCCTAAGATTTCCGTTATCCTGTCCGTACCGCGCCATTGAGCGCGGAATATGGGTCAGGGGGAGATTGTGTGAGACTATGGCCAACATTTATACAGGGAAGACTAACCGCCTATTTCGCGCAAAAAGAAGGCAATGTGTTTATCGAGAACGGCATATGGATAATTATCGTGGTTCTGGCGATGATATTGCCCATCGAAGCCTTGCGCAACGCTTTAATTACCGCTTTCGGGCGAATTACTCAAGATCTGAGCGGGATTCAATAGCGGGGAACGCGTACATCGAAATGATATTGGTGTTGCCGATATTAGTGGCAGTGTTTTTGGGACTGGCTACAGTGACCAGCATGTTTTTAGGCAAAATGGCGGTGTCTCAAGCCGCACAAAACGGAGTTCAGGCCTGGGCGGCGGGCGGCTCTGTACTCCAGGTTGATCAAGTTGTTGCCAGCACTCTAAATCAAGAAGGCTATCACGGAGTGCCGAGTACAACGGCGAGCGCGCAGGGCAATGCCAAAACCGTGAGTGTCACAGTACCCTATACATTGTGGAGTACAGGTGGTGCCACACACATTGCGGTGTCTCGAACCTTGACCATCCTGCCTAAAGTGACGTCCCAAAAAAGTCCATCGCCGATTATCACCGTCGGGGGTAGTAGTGGCTATGGGGGAGGCGGGGGTTACGTCTACCATCACTTCCCGATGTGGTAGCGTTTCGTTAATGGGACTGGGATTGACGATCATCGGAGTTGTGATGGCAGCTCTGATCGTGGGCGCCGGCCAAATCTGGCTGGTCCATCAAGACCTTCAGGATGCGCTTAATAATGCGATTCTGGCTATGAGCCCCGGATCTAACGCTACGGCAACGACATTGGCATCGCTCGTCAAAAAAGATGGTTCGTTCTCCGAGGTGGTGGTCAACAGTTTTGATGTGGTCGGGTCCAGTGTGAATGCCGAGGTGACTACGCCGATTCACTTGTGGTTTTGGGCACCGTGGATGGGATCCGTTCCGCCAACGGTGTCGGCCAGTTCTTAGGACTCAGGGATTTCCCTGAGTCCTTTTTACCCGTGCGCCCGGCATGGGCGTGTGCTTTAAGGTGAAAGTCCTGAACGGGGGATGACCGTTCCAACCGTTAGCCAAGGGCAAGGGTGTCCATCGTGAGGTGGAATCCGAAGGAAGCCGGCGGCAAACCTCTGGCCGGACGAACAGAAAGTGCATCCGAGGCGGGGCGCGTGGGGTGAGTTCGCGAGACAGAACAAAGCCCAATA
>JAJZXX010000101.1 GCA_021806205.1 Bacillota bacterium
ATCTGACTTCGACGGAGACCGATGGGAATGTGCCGCCGGAACACGCCATCGTCACAGTTCGACTGGCCATACCACCTTCTTAGTCCGCGTTTGATTGCAGTAGAGGCGATATTGATGGATCTAGTTCGACGGTTCGCCATATACCGCTTGATGGCTATTTATTTGTATGCCAATCGCCACAAGACCCGTCCCTCTAGAAGAGCCACACCCTTTGCCGATCACCCACCCTGGTCAGGGCCGTAAAACTCCGCTCTGCACTGCGGAGTTTTACGGCGCATCCGGATAAAAAAATTCTAGAATTTCCCCGATTGATCAGCTTTTGGCAACACAGTTGAAACATTTTCCCGATATAAACAGTAATGAACGTCCTGATTGCAGTTGGAAAAGGGAGGCTCGATTGTGATGCGTGCGACGGCACAAACTGGCATAGTTCTGATAGGCCTAGCAGTAGGATTGGCGCTGTGGGCGGCGGGACACGGCCCGACGCCCCGGTCGATATTGGGCATCACTCGCCACGAACCGGCGACCACAACGCCACCCCGAAAGGTAGCTTCATCGTCAGCAACTTTGATTTCCACCGCTAAGTCCGGCAAGCTTAATATTCCCAACTCCCCCTCGAGCAACTGGGTCGGCGTAGCGACGACTAATCTTACGGCAACGTCGGTCGAGGCAAGTTGGACGGTCCCCACATGGACCGGCGCTGAACCGCGGAGTTCGGTGGGGAACTGGGTCGGACTGGGCGGTTCGAGTAGCAAGCAACTGATTCAAGTGGGCACCGTTACCAAGACGAACAAGCAGGGCAACGCGGTGACCCGGGCGTTTTGGGAACAACTGCCGCACAGCGCGATTATGGGGACGACCATTCCCGTCGGAACCAAAATAACGGCCAAAATCGTTCCCGATGGGACCTATAGCTGGGAATTGGAACTGGTCAATTTTAAAACCGGGGTCGTTTTGATGAAAAAGGAGGTTCAGCTTGGGTCAAGTCAGGCTACGGGCGTTGAGCGTTCTGCCGACATCATCACCGAACGAGTGACCGGAAACCACGGATTAATTCGCTTGGCTCCGTTTGGGCAGACCATATTCAGCGGTATTCACGTGAATCAGACGCCGCTAGCCGATCTCCCGGTCAGCGATTTGACCGGTGACTGGTTGGAGAGCCGATTGGGTACCGTGGCGGCTCCCTACTACAAACCCCAAAAGCCTGACGCGATGACGGTGCAAGAACAACAATCCGCCAATCCAGCCCCGGTTCCGGTGACTTTCCCCGACGGCTACGGTTATGGATACGGTAGAGGGTACGGCCGGGTTAGAGGATTTGGCCGCGGTGATGGCGGTTTCGGTGGATTCGGCAACAGTGCGTTTGGCGGCAGTGGATTCAATGATGGCCGGAATTCGAGTTACGTCCATTTCCATGATTCGGCTCGAAGACCGTTGCCAAGCTACACCAACCAAGCAGCGGTCCTGTCGGGGAGATGACTCGGCAGGTGCGTGCGCACCGATCGCCGAGGATTAAAGACCACAGAAACCGGAAGACTTCCTCCCGTGTGTGCTGAGCAGCTTCGCGGTTGCTGGGTAACCCAACCAGCATCGGTGTATGATGGTCGGGAAGATAAGCAATGACCCCGGCGGCAGGCGGTGAAATTGTGGCCACCGATACCGACGGCGTGAAGAAATGGACCTTGCTGGTCGGGTGAGGGAAGGCACCGCGGACCGATAGGCTCGAGGCCGAACAGACGGAGCATCTTCATTTTGGTGTCGAATGATCCGCAGCGGACGCCGCGCGAAGTCTTTCTCGCCCACAAACAGCAGTGGGCCAATGAGCAAGATCATGGCATTGCGCAAGTGCGCGCATCACCTAACGATTGTCGTCGCACCTAATTGAGCCTCGTTCAACAGCCTGTTTTTAAGCCACCGGATTTACCGAATGTGAACCATCTCCTCAAATGCCGTGACGTTTGATGCCATTAACCCGCAGGTAGCGATGTGGCCAGGCCCGTGCGGCAGTGAGTGAACCATTACCACAACGCGGATGGCTATACTGGACATGATGAGCTGATCATGGCGGCCGAACCGACACGGCCTTAAATTATGCCTATGAGCTTGTCCATAAATTGAAATCTTGGTCATTCGTTGCCCCGTATATATGGTTATCGTTGGATCAGTTCCATATATATGGTATGTCCCGACAATAAATGAACAAGCTCCTATGCCGCTAGCGTTTTTTGGAAGGCCTACGGCGATGCGTGGAGCACCGCCAGCGGCACCAGCTGGAATGGCCCGTAGGTGGCCAGCTTACCAGTGATTAAGTCCAGTGCGCTCGGGGATCTCCGAAAACGATGGCTGCGCCACCCTTGGGTTTTCGGTTTCGAGCCCGAAGCACCCCTTGGGGCACAAAAACAAGGTTGGGATCATGTTAACCTGCCTCGAAAAACCCGATAATCTCTCAAAGCTTCTCTCGTTCCCGGACGGGACCGCAGTCCTCACAGGAGCCCCAGGACTCGCTGTAAAGCTAGCTCGTCGGCTGCTCGGGGGTGGCTCTCGCTTCGAGGGCGCCGAGAGAAATAGAACACGCTCGCGCAGACCCTCACCACAAAGGAGCCCAGCTGGAGAAAGAGACCGTGAAACAGATTTCGCTCGCCGACAGGTAGGACCCTCTGCTCGGGTGTCGCCCGGCCCTGGGTAAGACGGCCCGCGGCTCCTCGCGTGGTGGCCGCGGAGGGAGAGGGTTAGGACAATTCGTTCAAGATCGACGATGATCCGGATGACGGACGTAGGAAAAAAGAGGTCACTAGTTTTCGCATCCGCGGACGGCAGTCCAGTTTTTTAGAAATGACACCTAGCTAGATAGAATGATGACACCAGCCCGTTCCGAGGCTCGCAATGTTAGTACACTGTAGGTGACATACCGGCATGGTCACAGTCAACAATTACAACGAGGTCAAGAGACACCCGATGTCATCTTAGCTAATTACCATCTATCGGGTAATTTACCAAGGATTGGTGTTACCAACTGTCAAGGCGTGCGGGTCGCTAAGCCGTTATCCATCAGGCCTGGGGATTTTATGAAAACGCTCATAGGGGTTTGTCGAAGTGCCGAGGATCCGGCGGACAACATGACCGCCAGCGAGGAAAGGACCCGTGGCACCCGCTCGTGACCAGAGTATCGGCTCGAAGACCGCGACGACCTCGTAGGGATACCCGTGTGTCGGAATCAACATGGAGTTTTAGGGGGGTCCCGGGGAAACCGAGCAGGGTGGGCTACTGAGGCGCCGCCCACCGAAAAGGCGGCGGCAAACGAAGCGACAGCCCACCTATACTACGGCGTCTGCGGGCTAGTCGCTCGGGCGAGAGCGGGGGCGTGTTTTCGCCCCCGGTCTGTCTGAGGCACTCCATATCAGGACAGGGCTTGAGCTGATCGCCCCAGTATGAGCACTTGCATTCGAAAATAGCCAAATGCTGGTGGTTTCCTGCCACTTGCGCCATGGCTGGGTCGAATCCGATACTCCTCGGGCGTCGGCATAGTTTTTGTTTCCATCAGCACGATGCGAGGTGAAGACGGCCCTCGCCCCGGCTTTGATGCGCCATCTATACTCACTCCAGTTGGACCATTATTCTGAGGACGATTTCTTAGGCGTTGATGATCGAATCACTAAGCTGGTGGACAGAGTCCGCGGAGGAATCCGTTCTTCTCCCATCATGGCTTGGCCTAGAAGTTTCATCGCCGTGACCCCGGCTTCGAACATTGGTTGGTGAACGGTGGTGAGTGCTGGCTGCACGTAGCGAGCCAGAGAAATGTCGTCAAATCCCATGACAGCAATTTGCTCCACCCGGATATTGTGCTTGGCCAACACCTGCAGAACGCCAAGCGCCATTTGGTCGTTGGCCGAAAAGACGGCATCAATCGCGAGGTTAAGATTGAGAATCGTCGCCATGGCTTCCGCCCCGCCCTCTTCGGTAAAGTCGCCGTGGATGACGAGAATGCCGGTGGAAGCGATCCCGTGTTCAGCATAGGCCCGAAAGAATCCCCTTTGACGGGCTTGGCTTGCTTCTGCTTCGACCGGTCCGGTGATTACCGCGGGGTGTAAGAATCCCTGGTCAATAAAATGTTTTCCGGCCTGATATCCGCCACCATCATCATCAATTTTAACCACCGTAATGTGGGCGGACGCCAAGGGGCAGGGAAGCGTTCGATTCAATACCACTATCGGCAGGTCTGGCGCGGAATATTCGGCCAGCTCGGATAGGGTGATACCGAAGTCTAAGACAATTGCTCCGTCTATTCTTCGCTCGCGCAGCAGCCGACGAGACCCTTGCTCTTCGTCGACCGATCTTCCGCAAACGATGGGCGTCAAGCGCAGGGAGGTCGCCACTTGTTCGATGCCTCCGATAAGCTCCGAGTAATAGGGGCCGCTCAGATTTCGCAAGAAAACGCCTATGGTGCCACTCTTGCGAACACGCAAGTCTCGGGCCGTTCCGTTGGGTCGAAAATTCAGGGTCTTAATCACTTCTTGGACTCGAACCCGGGTGCCCTCCGAAACTCGATGCGGCTGCCGCAGTACTAGGGATACGGTGGAGATGGACACCCCAGCTTCTCTTGCTACATCTCGAATGGTGGGCAATCGCGTTTCCTCCTCATAACGATTCGATCTTAGTTTAGTGCAATCCCAGGACAAGTCAATTCGCCGCGTATTCTTCTCATACGCCTAATGAAGGCTAGACGACGAGAACTGGAAAAGACCTAATATTCCCCAGAAACGGCATCTGGTAGGGCAAGTGCTCTAACAATATTGCCCATCGGGTCTGTCGGATGGAGCGGAAAAGAAAACTGCATTAAATAAACAATTATACTTGACAACCGAAAATTATCGATGTAGAACTACGGATAAGGAATCGAACCGTTTCGATTCCGAATAGGAGGGAAGTGAAATGGTGAACCGTCGCCCCATGGCGATCGTGAGTACGGCGTTGTTTAGCGCCGCGCTGGCGGTCGTAGGATTTGGTTCTATGGCGCTGAAGGCAACTACGAGATCTAGCAAACCGTTAGTAGTAGTCTCTGGACCGAGCGGAACCTTTCAAGAAAACTTTAATCCATTCGGCAGTGCGTTAGTGGGAACCGAAGGGTTAGTCTATCAACCCCTATTCTTTTTTAATCCTTACACCTCGAAAACCCAGCCTGTGCTGGGCACATCCTTTCGTTGGAACAAAAAGGACACTGTCTTAACGGTAAATCTTCGCCACGGAGTGAGGTGGTCGAATGGGAAACCGTTTACGGCGAGTGACGTGACCTTCAGTTTCAACTATCGTAAGCGATATCCGCAGTTGGATACGACGGGGGTTTGGCAGTTTCTGTCCAGTGTCCGCCAAAGTGGGCCGGAGACCGTAGTATTTACCTTCAAACACCCCGACGTCCCCATGGATTGGTATGTATTGGGGCAAACCCCGATCATTCCCCAGTCCGTGTGGCATTCGATAAAGGATCCGACCAAGGTCTTGAATCTTCATCCAGTGGGGACCGGTCCATATGTCGTGCATTCGTTTAATCCCGAAGAATACACATTTTCCGTCAACCATTTTTACTGGGGCAAGAAGCCTGCCGTTTCGCAAGTAGACTTTCCCGCCTATTCGAGCAACACGAGCATCGCCGGGGCGTTGGCGCGCGGTGCAATTGACTGGGCCAGCATCTTTATTCCCAACATTCGCCGGACCTACGTAGCGGCTAGTCCCCGCCACAACCATTACTGGTTCGCTCCGAGTTCCACCCTGATGTTGTACACCAACTTTCATGACCCGCTGTTGGCTCAAAAACCCGTGAGGGAAGCGATGAGCCTGGCGATTAATCGTCAGAAAATCAACGCGGCCGACTATTATTACGCCCCCAAGGCCAATCGCTATGATTTGCTCTTGCCGTCGCAAAAGAGCTGGGTGCCCAAAGCCATGCAACAACATTCGGCACTGAGCTACAACCCTTCGGCTGCGATCGCGATACTGAAAAAGGCAGGATATCACAAAAATAAGGCGGGCATCTTCGTCTCTCCCAAGGGACAGACGTTGAACTTTTCGCTGCAAGTCGTCTCCACGTACTCTGAGTGGGTGGCGATGTCATCGATTCTTGCCTCCGAACTGCGCCACATTGGCATCAAGGTGACCGTGCAAGGAGAATCGGCCAGCCTGTACGACAGCAATGTGTTAAGCCGGCATCGGTATCAGTTGGCCCTGTCGTGGACCGACAACGGCCCATCGCCATTTTACGCGTACTATGCCATGTTGTATCCGCGTCAGACGACCAATTCGGAAAACTGGGCGAACCCGGCTACCACCCACTGGTTAAACGTGTACATGCAAACCAATCAGGGGTCGGTGCATCGCCAGGCCATCGCCGCCTTGGCCGGTCTGGTGGCGAAAGATCTCCCCTCGATTCCGTTGGTGGAAACTCCAACCTGGTTTGAATACCGAACGCAGTCGTTCACTGGTTGGCCTTCCGCAGCGAACCCCTATGCCCAGGGTGGCCCCTGGCTATCTCCCTCTAATGGCCTTATTGCCGGCCATTTGAATTCGGTCAAGTAAACCGTGGGGTAATTAAAGACTCTGACTTGAG
>JAJZXX010000060.1 GCA_021806205.1 Bacillota bacterium
ATCGATCGCAAGATAGTGACTGGTCGTCTGCACACTCTGGTGGCCGAGCACACCGGCAATGACGGGCAGCGTCGCGCCGGTCTCTAGGAGGGTCCGGGCCAATGTGCTACGCAAGGAGTGGAGGCCGTGCTTTTGCCCGGCCATCGTAATGCCCGCGGTATGCATGTGCCGCTGGAGCATCCGCTCCAGATTGTCATGATGCGCAAATCCATCATAGGGGGCTCGATGCCGCACAAACACTTGCTCCGCCGTCGTGGCCGGTCTGCCATGCTGGAGATAGTCAATTAACGCCCAACCCACATCGTCCAAGAGCGGTAATTCCAGCGGCCGTTTGGTTTTGGTCATGATGATCGAGAGGCACTTGCGGGACCAGTCCAAATTGTTGAGAGTGAAGGCTCGGATGTCGCTCACGCGCAATCCGAGCCGGACCACCATGAGTAGAATGGCATAGTCTCGTTTTCCTTGCGGGTTGTGGCGATCAATCGCCGCGAGTAGTTTGGTCACATTCTCGGCCGTCCACGACGAGGGGATCAATGCATGCCGCTGAACGCGCACCTTCGGCAGTTGTAGGCTTAGATTCACGGGGAGAAATCCCTCGGTATACAGAAACGTTAAGTAATTGCGGAGAGTCGAGATCACCGTCGCAATGTAGCGCGTACTGCATCCGCTAAAGGACTCCAGGAATCGGGTCAGATGCGCAGCGCGCATTTCATTCGCGTGGGCTAGACCTTGATCGTCGAGAAAGACTAGAAAACGATGCAGCACGTTCAAGAGTGTGGTGGTGCCCATCGGGGTATAGGCCCGCGCACGGCACATGGCCTGAAAGGCCTCATACTCGACGGCAAAGGGCGCGGGGCACACAAAGGGTTGGTGTGGAGGACGCCGGTGGACGACCATCGTCCCGTAGGCCGTATAATCCCATAACACTTGTAAACTCCGCATCGCGGAGCGTACCTTCTGGGGATGGGTGCCAAAAAACCCTTCAATGGTAAGCCCGTACTTCTGTTCGAGATAATCCAAGCCCACCTGCTCGGTATACTGCGTAATGCCCTGCGCGTCCGCGTAGCGGAGGAGGTCATGGTAGCAATGGCCATAACGCCCGACCGTATAATCACTATAATTCTGCTCCCGAAGTGCATCCAACACACGGCTTGTCATCTCTTGAATCGCGTTGATTGTTGACATGAAGATAAGCTCCTCTCTTGTATCGGTGAGACGAGCTTAGTCTAAAGATTATGGGGAGTGTTGGACGGAGAACTGGCGTGGACACGCCGTTTGCGCCCGGCACTCCCCATTTACCGATACTCCCCATAATGGCGAAGCACGTGGGGGGTCAGGTGTTTCCGGGCTAGAGTTGGACACGTGACACGGGCTCTCTGCTCATATTTTGTGAGCAACCACTGGACCGCGTCAGTACTCAGACGATGGCCCCGAACAGTCGGGAACAGCGACTGGTGGTCCGCGCCGTGCCATTCCGTGAGCCACGCTTTGAGCGTGGCCACCGTCGCCGCCGTCAACGGGGTGGCCCGCTGTTTACGCCCCTTCCCGGAACATCGCACGACCGCGCTTGAACCTAAGTCGACGTCAGCGATAGTAAGACCTGTCAATTCGCTCACCCGTAATCCCGTTTGCAAGAGCACCATAAGTAAGGTATAGTCTCGTCGTCCCACCCATGTTTCCTGATCGACCGCGTTCAAAAGAGCCGACGATTCGATCTCCGTTAAAAAGTCAATATGGGGCTGTTCAAAACGCTTCGCAGGGATCGCCAAGACGTGCTGAATGAGCGCGGCATGTTCCGGATGCCGATAGGCTGCATAACGGAAGAAGGCATGGATGGCCGCCAATCGCGCATTGCGCGTGCGGATGGTGTTATGCCGGGTGTCTTCCAGCCATTGCAGGAACGCTCCAATCCGCACGACACTCAGGTCGGAAAAATCGAATTGACTGGGCTCTTTCCCGGTCTCCGTAGTCACAAATCTGAGTAGCAGGCGCCAGGTATCCCGGTAAGCGGCCACCGTTTGCGGACTGGCGTTACGTTGCGTCTGGAGCCGTTCGATGAAATAGGCTTCCAACGTCGGCGCCAGCGTACTCATCGGGTCCCTTTCAGTACTTGCGGTCCGTGTTCCATGGCGAGACGCAGTAGCTCGGGGGTACTCTGCAAATACCAATACGTCGACATCGGATTCACATGGCCTAAATAGGCGGACAATAGTGGTAGCTGGCTCGCCACCGGCTGGCCGGTGGCATACCAGTCGCGTATCGTGGCGACGGTAAAAGTATGGCGAAGCCCATGCAAGCGCACGGCGCCCGACCCACCCCGAGGTGCCAATCCGACGTGGTCCACGAGCCCACGAAACGTTTTGTGGACCACGACATCGAGGAGACGCGTTCCCCGTAGTGACAGAAAAAAACTCTCAGCCGGTGGCCGTCCGTACGCATAGGCATTGCGGTGCTTACGATAAACGTCCAAGGCGTCCGCTACCGTGGAATGAACTGGCACAATGCGGGACTTCCCGAATTTCGTGAATCGAATAGTAAGCTCCCGTTCGGCAATACTCACGTCCGATAGATTGAGCCGCAGGGCTTCGCCGAGGCGCATGCCCGTCGCTGCGAGGAGACCGATCAGGGTTTGATAGGTCACGGCACGGAAACTCGGTAATAAGCCCGCTGCCGCTCCGATTAGAGCCCGAACTTCATCATCCGTGTAGAGAAAGGGAACGGGGCGCTGATAGCGATACGCCAAGTAATCGGCAGGCGGCACTTCTGTCGCTGGATCAAGATTCTGAACATACCGGGCAAAATTCCGGATAACACTCAGACGCCGCTTCCAAGTGTAGGGATGATCCGTGGTTGGCGCGGTCGCCCAGGCGACCGCCAGATCGATGGTGATCATCGTCTGCCCACGGGTGTCCATAAATCGAGCAAAATCTCGTAAAAGCCCCTCGTGTTGGCGAAGTTTGAAGCCCAGGGCCCGTCGGACCTCCAAATATTGTTGCACCGCAGCCTGCAGGTCCGTCATCGTCCATCGCCCCCAATCCAAGGTCGCGCCACCACGCGCGTCTCACCGACGGTGGGCTTAGCATAGTGTGCCGTGGTAACAACGCGGCGGTGGCGCAATACCTGACCGATCTCCCAGAGCGGAACACCAGCTTGCCGCATCGCCGATGCGGCCTGATGCCGCAAGCGATGAGCTCCAAAGGGCGGTATGCCTGCCCGTCGGCAGGCTTGGGTCACGATGCTGCTGACGCCACCGGTGGTCAGCGGCGTGTGAGGGGCACGCAAGTGGAGAAAAATCTGGCGGTGGTCACGAGCCACCCGATACTGTTGACAGTATGCTGCAATCGCTGAGCCGACATCGGATGGCAACGGTAGCTCGTCGTGCCGGCGCCCTTTTCCTCGCACGTGCACCATGCCCTGGCGCCAATCAATGTCCTCGAGCACTAAATGGGCCACTTCTCCCGCCCGTAAACCCAGTCGACCGAGAAGAAGTAGAATCGCCAGGTCGCGGGAGCCCCCGACTGTCGTTGGGTCACAACTCTGCATCAAAGCGGTCACGTCCTCTGCGGTGACCGCGGAGCGGAGAGGAGTCCGATCACTCCACCCCGGGGCGGGAAGTAGGACGGCATCCATAGACTGCGATAGCCATTCCTGAACGAAGGCAAAGCGGAAGAAACTCCGTAACGCCACCACCACATTATGGAATGAGCCGGGTTGCAACGATTTCATCTGCGCCTGAAGAAATTGATGGACTTGTTCAGTACCAACGTTCAGGACAAAGGAGGACTTCTCACCCTGAATTTCGATGTCAACGAGAAATTTTTCCACGACGGCTTGATACCGGGTAATGGTAGTATGCGCGAGCCCGCGTTGCTGGGATAAATACATAGTGAATGCCTGAACCACGTCATTCTGCAGGGTACAAGGGATGATCGGTTCCTCGGATGGAATGGTACCCATTGCCCGCAGGTAAGTCACCAATACGCGTACCATTCCCTGAGCCGAGCGGCCTTTAGCATACCCCAGACGTCGCCGTTCGGCGACGAAATCCTCAACACGAGATGACGTTAAATCACACGGACGCCACTCATGTTGCACTAACCAGCGGCTTAAGTGGGCCATCAATCCTTGATACGATGTGGCAGACCAATCGGCGAACCCTTGATTCTTTAATGCCTCCATGAACCCTGTTGTATAGTCTGCAAGCGGACCGTCAACATGTGTTCCAAGTAATTTACCCATAGACAGCAACACCCTCCTTGACCTACAAAGAGTGCGATCGGCAAAGACCGCAATCTCTATAGTTATGCCGAAGGGTTTCGGTAAGTAGTGGCGCCATCCCTTGTTAATCGCTGCCTGGCGTCGGGCAACTCGGCATAACTACGGATACGGCATAAAAAGCGGGAAAGACGTTGCCCCAGATTGCGAAGCTCTGCACCATCGAATATGGCACGGTCAAAACTCATGTACGCCATATCTATCGCAAACTGGGTGTTTCCGCTCGAGAACAGTTGCCGTAACGGCCGAAATACCCCGGAGTATACCCCGATCTCTCCCTGTGCCGCGACGACTATTCGAGACCACAATGATGAGAGAGTGACACCAAAGACGATAGAGACAGGAGGGACCCAGATGTGGCATGTCGGAATGGTTCTCATGGCCAGTGCCTTGACTCGTTGGCCCGCCGCTTCCCAGATGCCAGTGAGTTCTACTCCGTGGCAAATCACCGGGGCGACTCGAACGCTTCCGGGTCCCCATGCCTATGCCGCTACCGTCACCATCCCCGAAACCAAAAATGCGATCCACTTTAATATGCGGGATGCACGATACTACGAGATTCCGCTATCATCCCGTCCGCCGGCGGTCACAGTCAATCCGGGTGAAACGGTAGCCGTTCGAGAGATTGCTGCCAATCCCACCCGGAAAACGGAGCTGGTGAAAATCGGGGTCCCCACGACCAATGTCAATCCCGGAGCGCCAACGACCCTCGCCGCGCCGGTTATGCGGGTCGTGGCACCGCCAGGCGGCAATCCCCGTGTGTCGGAGGCATACTGTGAAACCGGATGGAACGATTTCTTAGGCATTACAGTCGGGATTGTGTGGAACTTCATCAGCTTTTCGTATAATGGCAGCCAAGTGACGGGCTATCATACCTGGGACTGGATTCGCCATCCCTTTCCGGATGGCGACTATTTCATGGCCAACCGGCAAGGCCATATGGAGACCCGCGGTACGGCCTACGGGTGGAGCTTTGTCATTGAAGATGCGCCGGCCTTTGCCAATACCAAGATTTATTGGGATGTCAATGAAGTGGTAGCCCACGGCAATGGCCGGGTCTCCGGTTACGTGAACACATGGGCGTCGGGGGCGGATAAATATCTCTTGGGAGGGTGGTGGCAAGTTGTCCATGGATAACAAAAGAAAACCCGCATGGCTCTTTGGCGTCCTCTTCATCAGCTTGGCAGTCGATGTCGCGAATGTCTTCCGGCTGGTGCATGGTCCCGTCCCCTTCCCGTTCTTTGTCCCGTGGATTGTCGCGGGGATTGCCACAATCCTGTTGGCCTGGGGAAAGGCCCACAACATCCAGGCGGTCCGCATCATCCTCTGGATCGTCTTGTCATTGGCGGTACTTCTCCTGTCCATCCTGTCTGACGGAACCAACCTCAGTCTCTGGGTATGGCTCGGCATCATCATTGGACCCGTGACCCCTATTCTCAGCAGACGACTGCTGGCAGGACTTCTTGGGCTGGCCCACATTGTCACACAAGGATTTCTGCTGCCGCTGCCCACGCATAATGCGCCCCTATCCTATATCCTCATCGAGCTGACCGGCGCCCTCGGGCTTATCGTCTGGCATCAATGGCATCGACGTGCTGTTACGCAAGGGCGGTCATTATGACAATGAAAGGACCCATACTGGTCATCGGCGCCACGGGCAATCAAGGCGGACACGTAGCCCGCGCGTTGTTAGACGCCGGAAGGGCCGTGCATGCCTTCACACGCAATCCGGCCAGTCCCAAGGCTCAGATACTTAAGGACAAAGGAGCCATTCTGGTCCAAGGAGACCTATCGGACCTCGATTCCCTCAAAACAGTGATCCGCCCTATCACCGGGATCTTCAGCGTACAGAACTTCTGGGATCTGGGCCTGAAAGAGGAAGTGCGGTTAGGATCCAATGTCATTCAAGCAGCCCAAGAATCGGGAAATAGCCCGCATATTGTCTACAGTTCTGGCCTAGGCGCTGAACGCCGGCAGAGCGTAGCTGCCATCGACGGCAAGGCCATTCTTGAACAGAAATTACGACAATCTGGACTCCCGTTTAGCATCTTGCGGCCGGGTCTCTTCATGGATGATTTTCGGGGCGCAAGCTTACCCTTTTCTCGACCGATTCAAAAACTATTGGATGGCCACCGGCCGATGGTCGGTCGACTATTTCTGGCAACTTTGCGAGCAGTGGGGCCCGAAGATAGTCGCATTCCGCTGACGACACTACGAGACGTCGGCCG
>JAJZXX010000103.1 GCA_021806205.1 Bacillota bacterium
TCCGATCTGGCGCCGGGGTCGAGTCGAGCGAGTCCTTATCCGTTGACCACGTCATGGGATAAAGGGGATTCGTCTTCCGTCTCCCCCGAGAGATCCTCCAAGGATCGTTGACTCGGTTCGGGCAACAGTAATGTTACCAAGAATCCTGCGACGGCGAACACGAAGGTTATACCCAGCGTCCCACGAATTCCTATGGTGCTTTTCAAAATAGGGAAGACGAACACGCCGATAAATGCGCCGACCTTGGCCACTCCAGCGGAAATGCCGTGGCCTGTCGTCCGCATGCTTGTCGGATATACTTCAGCCGCCATCACAAATGTGGTAGTGTTGGGACCGAATTCTGCAAAGAAGTAACTCGCACCAAAGACCAAAAGGAACGGCAGCACCAGTACGGTCATGTTAGGAACGAGGCCAATCACAGCAAATGCTGTCCCCATCAGCGCAAATCCTATCAGCTGCAACTTACGATGGCCAATTTTGTCCATCTTACTGAAGGCCAAAATATAGCCAGGCACTGCAGCAATGGCGAACACGATTAATGTCCACGCCATCGTTGCGATGGGCGACGCCGAGGGAGATACGGTCTTTAAGACCATAGGCATTGAGATGGAGTTGCCGTAATAAGCGTAGTCGAAGAAAAACCAAGCACCTGCCGTGCCGACGAGATAGCGAAGATATTTAGGATTGCGGAGAAATTCCCACAACCCCATGCGCTTAGGAGCAGTGGACTTTGAAGACACATGGGCCACACCCTGGCCGCTAAATTGCGCCAGGCTGGCTTGCGCTTCGTCCACCTTCCCTTGAACTCGGGCGACAAAGCGCGGTGATTCCGGCATGCGGGATCGCATGTAAATGACTGCCCCTGCGGGAATAGCGCCCAATCCTAACATGAGGCGCCAGCCTATGTCATTCGGAACCCCGGCTGCCAGCAATGTCACCGCCACAATGGGACCCGCCACCAATCCCACGGCCTGCATGGAAAACACCAGACCAACAAGTTTTCCGCGGTCCTTGGTGTTGGCGTATTCGCTCATCAACACGGCGCTGACGGGATAGTCGCCGCCGATGCCCATGCCCATAATGAAGCGGAAAATTAAAAGCCAAATAATATTGGGAGCAAATGCCGACGCTAAGGCGCCAAACGCCATTAGTCCGGCCACCAACCCATAAATTTTCTTGCGACCGAATACATCTGCAAGTCGTCCAAACAAAAACGCCCCCACGAACGCAGCAATCAGGGCAGTCGATCCCAGTAACCCTTGCATGGTCGTGCTGAGATGCCATTGGGCGTTAATCAGAACGAGCGCAGCCCCAATAATGAAAAGATCATAGGCATCCGTAAAAAATCCCATGCCCGATATAATCACTGCGCGGAGGTGAAACAGGCCTAGCCGAGCGTCATTTAAGGTTTGACTCACACCGGCGCTTTTGGTCTCCACAAGAATCCTCCTTTTGCTACTCAATACACACAACGAGCACAGTGTTATTGTCGTTAATGTGTGTTAAGAAAACGCGAAGGACTCACGAACGTTTTGTTATGATTGTGTTAATGTCCGGTTAATATTTGTCGGAAATCCAAATCCTCGAGCCGCTCGTCAATGGCAAACTGTGACGCATTGGTGATAAGGCCGCCGTTTAGGGGCCGTTTCGCTGGCAATGCCAGGTCACCGACATGGACCACCTCAATGTTCGGATGGTCATAACCTAAAATCTGTGCAATGCGTGCAACCAGTTCCAGACGGCTAAGCCGTTCGGGCCCGACAAGATGTAGAATTCCCCGATATCCCCCAAGCCATGCGTCAACCGCCCGAACGGCCAGTCCCGTCGATGGCGTCGGCGTGTTATATTGATCATCCGCGGCCTTGACGGTGTGCCCTTTTTGCAACTCGGACGCGATACGATACACGAAGTTGCGCGGATTGGGTTCTTGACTATAAATCCAGGCAGGGCGAATCACCAGAGTATTCTCATATTGCAAGAGCGCCTCTTCCGCTTTAACCTTATGCTGACCATAGACTTGGATGGGATGGGTGGGATCGGTTTCGCGATAGGGACCATTTTCTCCATCAAAGACATAATCTGACGAAAAATATACGAGCGGAATTTCCCGCGATGCTGCCAGATCACCAAGTGCGATCGGCCCGCGCACATTGACCGCTTCACTGAGATCGGTGTCGACCTCACAGCGGTCCACATCCGGCAGGGCCCCGGGCACCCAGATCACGTCGGGCTGAATTTCTTGTACGATCTTCCTGATCGCATCGGACTGCCTCATATCCAACGGGACTTGCCCTACAACAGGATGCGAAAGGTATGTGCCCACCACGGTCTGCTCGCGTCGAACCAACGCGTCAATCAGGGCGCTGCCGACTTGCCCCGATCCCCCTACCACTAGGTGTTTCACTCGGAACTCTCCGTCGTGCCAAACCGGGCCGCCATCTCGCGCGCAGAACCCCGAACCTGTTGGACAACACTAATTTGCATCTTGTCTAACATGTGAACCATCCCCGAACCCATATGCCCGGTAATAACCCGATTCACGTGATGGTCCATAAGAAATTTTGCGATGCGCGCATGATGCTGCCCTTCGCCAGCTTGATCATGCCATGTGTCCCACGAAACTTCATACTCTTCAAAACTTAAAATCGCGCCCCTTGAATCCACGTCGGCGATGGCCACATTGTGGGCTCGGCCCCAGCCGTCGCCCACCTGTCCACCGTTAAGAGGCAGTGCTATGATCATCCTTTTACCCTCCTAATTCTTAACCTCGCCCGAAGACTGCTTTTGCAAGTAGACAAAAATCCCCTGACTGTTCAACCAGATATCAACGCCCAAAGGTGCTACGTTGTCAACCGTATGCCCGCACAACGACAGATCATCCTTGACCACACGGCTTAAAGCCTCGTGTACTTCTCCCAGGGAAGGCGCAGGACTCACTTGCTCAATTAACCGAGCAACCGCCTCCGTGCCCCGCCTAGAAAAATCGAATGCAGCCGCAGCGGGATGCGTGACCCCGAAGTGAGTATGGTAAACCCTGGTGAGATCGAGCTCTTGCAATCGATCCAGGGTGGTCAGCATCACATCGGGATCAAAGTCGGACGGCGAAGTGGTGGGGAATCCATATACGAAGTTCCAGCCGGTGTAAGAAGGCACATAGCGAATGCCCACGGTATCGCCCGAAAAAAGACCTTGGGTTATCTGGTCTACGACACAGGTATGATGCCTGGCATGGCCGGGCGTGTCATAAAACACCAATGTCCGGTCACCCACCTCCAGGGCTGACCCATCTTCTTGGGGGACCACCCGATCTTCTTCCACCGGCACTAAGGGTCCAAAAATATCATCCACCTTGTCGCCGTAGACCTTTCGTGCCCCCGCCCCCAAACGGCTCGGATCAATCACATGCCGCCGCGCACGCGGATGGCAATGCAAAAGTGCTTCGGGGGCTCGTGCCATCATTTGTCCCACTCCACCCGCGTGATCCAAGTGCACATGGGTCACGATGATGTGTCGCAGGTCTTCGGGCATAACCCCTAACTCAACCAGTCCCATAACGAGTGCGTCATGACTTTTCTGAGACCCGGTTTCAATCAAAACAGGCTCTTTGCCGAGTATGACATAGGCTGACGATCGCCCCGGCCTATCCTCCTCGAACAGATCAATACCAAAAATGTTGGGTGCCGCTTCAAAGACTGCCACAGGCTCTCACCTCTTTTCCTAGTATACTCCTGAAGACTATCACGCTGGACTAACCTCGGCAGTCGACCTCTATGTCGCTGAATGTAGAGGTTGAGGCAGCCTTGGAGCCAAGAGATGGACCAGTCTGGAGATCGCATAGCACTTGAGACTCAATAGTGATTCCCTGCCCCGAAACTCCCAACCGCCGCAATTGGTATGCACACCTCCCCACGTGTCCCAAAAAAGCGGCGGGGGGTGGCTGCCGCGGCTGGCCATCCGGACTAGCCGGTGGCGGGAAGATCCAGCGGTGGCGCCAGGTCGCTGGCGTCGAAAGGCTCAACTCGAACGCGGCAGCCTTACTTCTCTAGGCGGCACACCGTTCGGTGCACAATTTGCAGGCGGTCCCGTTTGTCGTGATACGTTGGGCCAAAATCCTGGTACACCTCGCCGGTGGTCAGCACATGGACTATGATCACCAACAGACAGCGCGCCAACGCCACAATGGCCTTTTTCAAGGGAATGCAGCGCACCACATAGGTCGAATCGTTCCACTGACCCTGAGTTTGCATCCACTGCAGAAGGGTTTTGGGGACGTTCGCCCCGGCGCACTTTCAGTCCGCCCCCGACGGCCGATGACTAACGCGGCGTGATGCACACGGATCGCATACTATGGTTGATACTTGAACCGCCCGATAATTAAAGTGATACGTCAACTGGTTAAACTTGGTGCTCACGGGGGTAAACTACCACAAAAAGGGCCTCAAACGCCTCCTCCATGACATCCTCGCCGACCGGGTCGGTATGCTGGTCGTGACCCACAAGGACCGTCTCTTACGCTTTGGCGCGGAGCTCGTCTTGGCGATCTGCGAAGCCAAGCCCGTAGAGGTGGTGATTCTCAATCAAGGTGAGGACACGACCTTTGAGGAAGAGTCGGCTCAGGATGTCCTCGAAATCATCACGGTCTTTTTGGCTCGGCTGTATGGGGCCGTTCGCGCAAGAACCAGAAATTGTTGGACGGCGTGAAACACGCCGTCGAGGAGGCGTCATCATGACTCTCGGCCACAAGATTGCCCTCGATCCCAACGATGTGCAGGAAACATACATCCGCAAGGTAGCGGGGGTCGTGCGCTTTGCCTACAATTGGGCCTTGGACCCATGGCAGTAGCAATATGAGGCGTGGAAAAGCGACCCGACGTTGCCAAAACCGTCAGACGCCGCGCTGCGGCGTCAACGCAATGCCATCAAGGGCGACACGTTTCCGTGGATGCTGGAGGCCACCAAAAACGCGCCGCAGATGGCCATCATCGACTGGGGCCACGCATTCGGAATTTTTTCGCGGGCTAGGCGGCGTATCCGACGTTTAACAAGAAGGGCCACCCCGATAGCTTTTCACTCACGAATGATCAAGTTGCCATCAAAGGGCGGAAGGGGCATATTCCAAAGCTGGGGTGGGTGCGCATGCGTGAAGCGGTGCGCTTTGTGGGGAAAGTGCTCGGCGGGACGATCTCTCGGAGTGCGGACCGCTGGTTTATGAGTATCACCGTCGAGATGCCCGATCCGCTGGTCGTCCACTGCGAAAACCAAGCGGTGGTGGGCGTGGATCTGGGGGTGTCGGCCTTTGCGACGCTCTCGACCGGCGAGAAAATCGTGAGACCGAACGCCTATGCCGCCGCACAGAAAAAGCTCCGCCGATTATCCCAGCGGTTCAGCCGCCAAAGTGCGTTCCGGGCTGGAGCCCGGCCAGCCCCTCCCGAAAGAGATGCCCATACCCCGGTCGAAGAATATGCAGAAAACCCAACGCCGCATCGCCCGACACCATGCCCAGATTGCCCATATCCGGGCGGATGCGTTACACCCAATGACCACCGATCTGGTCCATCGTTTCGATGCCATCGCCATCGAGGATCTGAATGTGGCGGGGATGCTGAACAATCATCAGCTAGCCGGAGCCATTGCCGATATGGGCTTTGGCGACTTTCGCCGCCAGTTAGAATATAAGGCGCCCCAACGCGGCAAGACAGTGTTGGTCGTGAATCGTTGGTTTCCGAGTAGCAAAACCTGCTCGAGCTATGGGTATCGGTCCCGAACATGTCGCTGTCGGTACGGGAGCGGACCTGCCCCGAATGCCACACGCATCATGATCGCGACATCAACGCGGCGATTCATTGACAACACGTGGCCGTGAGTTCGGTGAGGAGCTCCTCACCCGTTCCTGCCTAACGGTAGGACTGCTCGGTGACTCGCTTGGGGAGCACCCTTCGGTGGACGACCGATCCTTGTGACCCTAAGAAGCCGTGACGCGATGAACCAGGACGGTGGCGACAGATTTGGTCGGCAATGATCACCTTTGGATAAGTCCGTCAGAACGGTAGTTGATATCAATTGCATAAGTATAGTCCGGATGTCTTTAATCCGTATGTCAAGTAAAAGAGCGGAATCGCCACTCCTCCTCGGCTAGAACGCCGAGGTATCCGGGTCGTGAATTTCTGGCAAAAATCGGCTTTTGTTTCATCACTATGCCCCTTTCTTAACGACAACAATCCCATAGACCCTACAACTTTGTAAGCAACTAAGGTCTATAGCTATCGTACCAAATGATACGACCAGGCGCATCACAGTGTCGGAGCAATGGGGTGAGAGTCTCTACGCGTGACGGATATTTAAAGCTTTCGCCGGGGATACGCGGGGCACGACCCCATATGCGCTAAATTAAGCCCCCCGAGTTGAATTGGAGTCTCCGCTTGCGTGGTCGCTCATGGAGGGCCTTGGTCCACGCGCGGGAGGTCAGGCACCAATCCGT
>JAJZXX010000225.1 GCA_021806205.1 Bacillota bacterium
TGCCTTAGGTGAATATATTGCCGGGTCGGAAAATGCCTTTGTGGAAGATATGAATCAAACCGCTGAGTCCTTAGGAATGAAAGACACGCATTTTGCGAATCCCCACGGCCTTTCGGATCCCAATCACTATTCCAGCGCACACGACTTGGCGCTCTTGGCAGAACAAGCTATCAGAATGCCTTTGCTGCTGCATTATACCGGGATGTGGGAAGACCGCAGTATCCGCAACGGCAAAGGCGGAACGCTGTGGCTGATTAATCACAATCGGTTGTTGCGCCAATTTCCTGGCATGGATGGATTAAAGACCGGGTATACCAATGAAGCTGGATATTGCATAATCGCAACGGCTCGGCGGCTCGACACGCGCATGGTGGCGGTCGTGTTGGGCGCACCGTCTTCTCGATCGAGATTTCAGGACGCGGCAAGCCTTTTAACTTACGGATTCCAAAACTATCACACCATCCGACTGGCTCGGCGAGGTCAGATCGCCGCCAGAGTGTCTGTCCGCCGGGGCGCCAAAAGACAGGTGCTAGCCGTATACAATCAGGATCGCTACCTCACCGTAGAGCGGAATGAGACGACACCCGCGTTCATCATTCGGGTTGAATCCTCCGTGAACGCGCCGGTGAAACCAGGCCAAGAACTGGGCCACATGGCGTTAACACGGGAAAATGGGCAAATCATTCGCATTCCGATCGTGGCGCAATCCGGGGTCAATCGAGCCACCTGGATTAAAGCGGCCTGGCATTACTTATGGAAAATTGCCGGTTAGGGGTCGCGTGTAATCCATACGGAAGTCGCTTATCGCCGTCAAGCGATTATAAACAGTTTTAGGAAAGCCCGACCGGGTCTCCTCGGGCGTTTAACGCTTATGGCAACCACCCTGGCGAGTCAGGGCCCACCACCTTTCGGCGCGGACGGGGCCGGGGTGCCCGACTTAGACTGGACCAGGTGAGACGGGCCCAAGAGAAACTTGATGAAGGGAGTTACGGGATCTGTGATAGTTGCGGTCAAGGTATCGGGGAAGCCGTGCGGTCCTTCATACCTGAGGCCATGCGGTATGTGAGGTGTCAAGTTCTCTACGAGGTGCCACCAGTACCCGCTGATGCTGTTTGACGAAAGGCTGAAGTAAGCGGCAGAAAGCCGCGAAACAGAGAACGCCGAGATTTCGGAATAAAGGCGACAGGGGTCGTCTTTTTTTTTGCTCCATCCAGTGTATGATGCTTATGGGATAAAATGGTACGGGGTGAGTGATCATGACCATTGTTCACGCATTAGAGGGTCGGTACTTACGGGTAGCGGTTAAAGGGGATTTGGATTTAAAAACCGCCATTCCCCTTCGGGAAGCGCTGGACAAACTCACGGACCGCTATCGGGACCGGCATTTGCTGTTAGATCTGACGGAGGTCGGATTTGTGGATAGTTCGGGCCTCGGGGTGATTTTGGGTCGCCATCGTCGGCTGATGGCCCAAGGGCGGACAATTAGCTTATCGGGCGTCCGCCCGTCCGTAAAGGCCGTGTTGGAATTGGCGGGCATAGATTCTATTATCAACATTACCCACATTGCCGAGGGTAGTGAAACTAGGCGAAATAGACCACAGACCAAAACATCAACGTAACGCGGGTATTTTTAGGTAGGGGAGCGAAGCCAGGTGAATCGGGTACAATTGCGTTTCTTATCACAGGCCGACAATGTAGGTTTGGCGCGCCTCATGGCCGCAGGTTTGGCGGGCCAGGGCAATTTTACCTTGCCGGATATCGAAGAAATCAAAGTGGCCGTGTCGGAGGCGGTGTCCAACGCTATTATTCATGGCTATGACAACCGGCCGGATGGTTGGGTCGAAGTGGTGATGGAACTAGACGCCCAAGGGTTAACGGTAGTGGTGGAAGATTGGGGCGTTGGTATCGAGGATGTGGCACAAGCTCGCGAGCCCGCCTTCTCCGACGACCCAGAACGACTGGGACTTGGGTTTGTGTTTATGGAGTCGTTTATGCATGGGTTGGAGGTGGCCTCGACTTTTGGGAAAGGTACACGGGTGCGGATGCGCCGCTTAATCACGGAGATATCGCACGATGCCCAGTGAAGATCCCTGGGCCAAGGCGGGAGTCGATGATCCCCTCTTATATCGGCGGGCTCAGGCCGGTGATGAAATGGCACGCCAGCAACTCGTTGAACGCCATTGGAATCTTATATGGCACATCGTCCACCGATTTTCGGCGCGCGGCTACGAGCCGGACGACCTCTTCCAAGTCGGGGCGATTGGACTCATAAAGGCTATAGACCGGTTTGACGTTAATCGCGGTCTAAAGTTTTCGACATACGCGGTGCCTTTAATTATGGGAGAAATTCGGCGACACCTTCGCGACGATCAACCCATTCGAGTAGCACGGTCCTTGCGAGAGTTGGGCCTTAAAGTAGAGTCGGCCCGTGCCCGTTTAGCCCAGGACTTCGGGCGGGATCCCACAGCCCAAGAAATTGCCGATGATCTGTCCGTTGAGCTGTCAGATATCACTGAAGCATTAGACGCGATGCGCCCCTTGGCGTCTCTCAATCAAACGGTTGAGACCCCTAACGGAACCGAAACGCCACTGCAAGACAATATTAGTGATATTCAGGGCGAGACCGAGTGGCTCGAGCAGCTGTCGCTCAGCCAGGCGTTTTTAGAGTTGGAGCCGCGCGAACGCTATATTTTGCGCACGCGGTTTGTCGAGGGACGGACTCAGGTGGAGGTGGCTAAACGGCTTAATGTATCCCAAGTGCAGGTGTCTCGATTGGAAAGACGCGCTCTGGAACGATTGAAGTCGCTATTGAGCGACGACGAAGAAGTGCAACACTAACGGGGCAAGCCCAGGCGGTTGGTTCGACCGGAATTGGTCCATACTACTCCCGAACGATGATGATGGCTCGGGACTCTTTCTTTGGGGGGCGCGATGAATCGAGACGGAAGCATCACAGTATAGGCAACTGACCAACGCGCGAATGCCTCGACGGCCGATATTTAAGAATCTTGTCTGGGCATTTTTGGTGGGCGGCGGGATCTCGGTGATGGGACAGGTGATCGAATCCGGGTTTATGTCTACCGGGATGACCGCAAAAATGGCGGCGTCTCCGACCGCTGTCGTGTTAATCGGCTTAGGCGCCCTGTTTACGGGGCTGGGATGGTACGACCGCTTGGTGAAGCTGGGCGGGATGGGTGGTTCTCTTCCCATTACAGGATTTGCCAATGCCATGGTGGCCCCGGCCATGGAATTTAAAACGGAAGGATTGGTCATGGGCATTGGTGCGCACCTATTCAGTGTGGCGGGCCCAGTTTTGGTCTGGGGAATGTCGGCAGCATTTGTCGTGGGCGCCCTGCGCTATCTTCTGACGGGTGTCGCTTAATGAGTGTGTTGCGGCTGGCCACCGCGACCGTAGGTGTGTCGGGTGTGTATGTCCAAGCTTGCGGTGCGGTGGTGGGGCCCAAGGAAGGGGAAGGCCCACTCGGGCAGGAATTTGACAGGGTGTGGCCTGATGAGGGAAAGGGTTATTCGAGCTTTGAGAAAGCCGAGCAAGGTTTGTTACAAGAGGCCTGCGATACGGCTCTTCAAAAAGCGGCAATGTCCTGGGACGCGCTTGACGTGGTGCTGGGCGGGGATCTGTTGGATCAGACGGTAACCACAAACTTTGTCGGCCGCACCCATGAACGCCCCTTGCTGGGCATGTTTGCGGCATGCGCTACGTTTACCGAAGCGTTGGCGCTGGCCGCCATTTTGGTTGGTTCCGGGGCGGCGGCTACGGCGCTAGCTTCGGCGTCCAGTCACCATTTAACCGCTGAACGACAGTTTCGCTTTCCGTTAGAACTCGGCTATCAGAGGCCCCCAACCTCTGCCTGGACGTCTACCGCGGCGGGAGCGGTGGTGTTGTCCCGTGAGTGGCGCGCGATTCAGGTGCAGGCCGTGACCTTTGGGCGGGTCGTGGACATTGGCGGAAAGGACCCCAACGATATGGGCAGCGCCATGGCTCCGGCGGCGTTTGATACCATTGAGCGTCATTTCAAGGCAACGGGTCTTAAACCGGCGGATTACACCGAGATTGTCACCGGCGACTTGGGCCACTTCGGCATCGACATGCTGAAAACTTACGCCAGCGATAAGGGGGTACAGTTTGGTGACGAACTCAATGACTGTGGACGGTGGCTGTATGACGCTCAAAACCAGGACACGCACAACGGCGGATCGGGTCCGGGCTGTTCGGCGAGTGTTTTTGCCGGCCCATTGACCCGTCGGCTGGCGGCCATTCCCCATGGTCGGATGTTGCTGGTAGCGACGGGCGCGCTGTTTTCCCCCACGACCTACCAGCAGGGTGAGACGATTCCTTGTATCGCGCACGCGGTACAGATCGCGTCCACCGGAGGTGACAGCGCACCATGACCTTTGTCTGGGCGTTTGTGATTGGCGGTGTCCTTTGTGTGATTGCCCAATTGGTCATGGATTTGGCCAAAATGACCCCAGGCCAAGTATTAGTGCTGGCGGTTGTGGTGGGGGCGGTTTTAGGTGGGGTGGGTGTCTACGGTCCATTAGTGCAGTGGGCAGGTGCGGGAGCCTCAGTGCCGTTGCCTGGGTTTGGTTACACCATGGTGGAGGGGATTGGTGAAGCCGTGAAACAAAAAGGTGCCTTGGGTCTTTTTACGGGCGGATTAACCGCGGCCGCTGGCGGCATTAAAGCCGCGGTGTTGTTTGGGCTTTTCGCCGCGTTAATCTTTAAACCTAAATCGTAGGGGGGTGCAACATGTCTCAAGTTAGACGGGTGATTATCGTAACCGATGGAGATGATACCGCATATCGCGCGTTAGAAGAGGCTTGTGACAATCTTCATTGCCATCCGGTACGAGCGGCATCTGACGATGGGGTCGCTTTAATCGACGCGATTCAAAAGGCGCCCAAAGACCCGGTGGTGGTCATGGTGGACGATCGCGGTGATGCGGGTGAAGGGTCCGGTGAACAGGCCTTAAAGGATCTAATCCGTGATGCGGGCTTAGACATCTTGGGGGTGGTCGCGGTGGCCTCTAACACGCCTGGGGTGAACGGGGTGAGCATTACCGCATCGGTTGACCAGTCCGCCCAGGTGGTGCAGGCGGCCGTGGATAAGGCGGGTCATGAACTTTCCTCTAAGACACTGCGAGGCGACACGGTGGATGTGTTAGCGGATTTTGAGGGTCCGATTATCGGGCTGGGAGACCCTGGCAAAATGCAAGGGCACGATGCCATCAACGCTGGTGTGCCCGCCACGCGGCGGGCCATCGAAGAGATCTTGCGAAAGGCGGGCAACGGCCGTGCCACAAGTCCGCTATAAAGTTCGGGGGAAAGGGGATGTCAAACCTGAGCCGGTCTCCATTCACATTGAAGAGAATTTACAGTGGGTGAAACGCTATCTGGGGTATAAAGAGTCGTATGATGTGCTGATTCGTGAATTTGAAGTGGCCCAACATAAATGCGCACTCGTTTGCATCGACTCCTTTATTGACTCCACCGTATTGACGTTAATCATGGAGCAAATGGAAGGGTTGTCCTCCGAAGACTTAGAACACCCCACCATGAACGGACTCTTAAACCTGACCATCCCCTACATTGAGGTGTCCCCGACCACCGAACTGGATAGCGCCGCCGACCAGGTGTTGGCGGGTCCCGCCGCCCTGCTGGTGGACGGGGTGTCGCATGCCGTGGTCGTGGACATTCGCAAGTACCCTGATCGAAAGCCGAGTGAGCCATCTATTGAGCGGGTGCTGCGCGGGCCCCAGGATGGCTTTATTGAGACCTTGATTTTTAACACACTCTTGATTCGGCGTCGCTTGCGTGATCCGAATTTACGCATTGAAGCATCACAGGTGGGGCGTCGGTCCAACTCGGATGTGGCTATGCTCTATATCAAGGACATTGCAGATGAGAAGCTGGTCCGGCTAGTTCGCCAGCGTCTGAAAAGCATCGGCGGCGATGCGATGACCATGTCAGAAAAGTCGTTGCAGGAGTGGATCTTAAAAAAACCCTGGTGGAATCCATTCCCAAACGGGAAGTTTACGGAGCGCCCCGATGTGGCGGCCGAACATCTTACCGAGGGTCACATCTTGGTGATTATTGACACCTCGCCAAACGCCTTGATATTGCCCGTCACGTTCTTTTCATTCCTTCAGTCGGCCGAGGAGTATCACGAAGATGCGATGGTCGGCACGTATCTCAAGTGGGTACGTTTTATTGGCGTCCTAGTGGCCTGGACGCTTCCGCCTTTCTGGTATGCAGTGGTTTTGATGCACGCGCACCTGCCGTGCCGCGCCGATCTGTTACTGAAACCCAGCCATGTTGCTATCCCCCTATTTTGGCAACTGGTGGGATTGGAAGTGGGCGTGGATCTATTAAGACTGGCATTAACCTTTAGCCCGGACCCGCTGACCCAATCGATGGGATTTTTCGGTGCCATTCTT
>JAJZXX010000118.1 GCA_021806205.1 Bacillota bacterium
TAGTGATGCGTCGCCATGAGCGTCCGCCAGGTCTCGCGCTCGTCTGGCCGAATCGGCCGGACGTGCAACGACCCAGCCCACGCGGAGAACTCCCGGCCTCGAATTATCGCTGTTTCGGTATGCATGGATTCATTCTATCGTCCTATAGGTTCTTGTTCATCGGTTGATATTTTTCCATAACAGGGATTACTTAGGCGGAGGCACTCATATTTACCCAGGGCTCGGCGCATTGCTTCGGAACCACCTGCCCACTTGTCCTATCCCACACTAAAAACCACGCCACAACCTGAAGAACACTCGATGAGCAAGAGCCGTCCTATACTAAAAAAGTCCACCCCTCGGTGAACCGAAGCAGGCACCAGCGTCTCCGCGACTATGACGAGGCCTTGTAGCATGTCGTTGAAGGATGTTCCGGGCATCTCCTTTTGTTGGCTTAGCGGCGCCTTCCTCTTAGTGGCATCCAGAACGTGGTGGGGATGGTGAGTATGGTAAGGATCGCCAATATCCAGAGGGTGGTAGCATCGCCCTGGATGCCTGCAATGTACGTGAGGGGGAAAGCCATGATCGCCCCCAAGGCGTTGGCCAATCCTAAGGCAATGCCCGAGCCTAGGGCAGGGTTTTCCAAGAAAATGTCTTGTCCTATTAGCATAGTCGTCGGAGACGATCCGAATAAGGCAACGCCCATGAGCGCGAGTATGGGCCACTCCCACAATCCTGAAAGACTCATGAACGCCATCAGGGTTACCACGGCCAAGGCGCTGGTGCCAATCAACACAATCCGTTTGCCGACCCGGTCATCCAATGTGCCGCCTAGAAGGTTTCCCGCAATGCCGATACCGATAAAAACGGTAATTAGGCTGGCGCCGGCAACGAGCGAGCCACCCCGTTGGTTCCACACAATAGGCGCCAGTGTGGTAATTTCATATACCGTAGCCGATCGTACCAAGGCATAAAGCAATAGGGCGATGGCGGGTTTGCCATGGCTTGTGAAACGAATGCGGGTTCCGGCAGGCGGACGGGGCGATTGTGCCGGCACGGCCCGAACAATCCAGGGGTAGGTGAGAATTAGAGGCACAGCTAAAAGCCAGATCCAAGGAAGCCCCCAGCGGTGAACCACGAAACCCGCGCCTAAAGGTCCCAGGCTGCGACCTACCTCACCGCCTATCAAGAAGAGCGACATACTCACCCCGGGGCGTTTCGTTAACGCGCTTCGCGTCATAGACAGGGCTTGAGGATGAAAGGCGGTGTTGCCGATGCCGGTGAAAAAGAGCAGGCATAACAATAACCACAACGGATGGGCCCATCCGATAAGGGCGGCGGAGGTGGTTGAAAGAGCCACCCCTCCTAGGACCAGCATCCGCCCGCCAATGCGGTCGGCAATCCACCCCGAGAGGGGTTGAAGTCCCTGGCCCAGCCCCAAAGCCGTCATGAGCGTTCCGGCAAACGTTAGCGGGATGTGTGCGCTTGTGACAATGAAGGGCAAAACACCCGGCAGGTAATTGGCGATGCCATCGTTAAGAAAATGGGTCCAAGAAAGCCATGACAAGACGTGAGCGGGCCGCTGGGCTGCCCGTGTATTTGTGTAGTCGACCAATGCGCACCTCCACACCTGATGGTATCACAGGCGGCATCAAAGATTGTGATGTCCGACACGCAAAGCGAAGGCGACCGCCCTTTTAATCGGGTTGTCAGTCGACGTTCTGGCCTCGCTTCAGAGAATAGCGATTTGTGAAGGTCGAGTGGGTAAGTGACGGACCGGCGGCTTGGGTGATGAAGGGCCATCGTCGGGGGCCGGGCCCCGTCATCTGTCGGCTAATGACCCGCAACGCGCCGGGCCAGACCCGGCACCGAAGCGGTGGCGAAAGCCAAATATCGCCGTCAATGTTGACGGGCAACACCGGGTCGCACTCGATGTTTACCCCCGTCAGGGTATGGTAATGCGCTTGGTGGTCGGAGGGTAGGCGCCCTAACAAGAGCATGGCGCTTAAGCGCAGCATCGATAGAAACGACGGTCCACCCAGGCGAAACACTTCGAGTAGGCCATCTTGAGCAGATGAGTGAGGAGTGGCGGTAATTCGCGCGGCCAGCGTCCTCCCGTTCACGACGACGAGTTGGCGGGTGTCGTAGTGGTCATGCCCGCCCGGCCAGGTGAGTTGAACATGGATTGTGGGAGTGTCTTTCAAGGCGCGCCGAAATTCGACGGCCCAGGCCCAGTGTCCGAGTCGGTCCTTAGATTCACGTCGTAACAGTTCGACTAGGCGCTCGCTAAACCCTATGGTTAGACTATTTAAAAAAACCGTGGTCTCTTGATCTTTTTGAGCCACTCCTACGTCAAACAACGACATGGTGCCATTTGACAGGATCGGTACTAATTCGTCGGGCGCCAGAGGAAGGCCGAGACCATAAAAGAAGGTGTTGCCGGTTCCTAGTGGCAAGACTCCCAAAACACCTGGAGTTCCTGCCAGCACATCCGCCGCAGCCGAAAGCGTACCGTCTCCGCCGCCAATAATAAACCGGGAAATTCCGTTATTCAGTCCTTCTTGAATACGGTCAGTCATGTGTTGGCGCGAGTCGGTGAGGCTCCAATCGACTAGATTGAGGGCATGGGCCAGTGGCCGACGATAGCGCTCAAAGTACTGGCGGCCGCGGCGTGATCGCGGATTGACCAGTAACAGGGTTGGCATATTCGGCGTCGCGGCTATCACAAACGAGGCCCATCCTTTCGTCGTCCATCATAGTGTGGCCGAAGAATGGAAAGCTACTCACCGGAGGCTAGGCGACACGCGGCGTGAGACGCCCTCTTCCTCGGCGGCCTTGGACACCGCTTGAGCCACGCGCACTGCCACGTCTTGGTTAAATACACTGGGAATGATGTACTCTGCCGAGAGTTCCTCTGGGCGTACGACATCAGCCAGAGCTTGAGCCGCCCTAAGCTTCATCCCCATGGTAATCGTGCGGGCTCGACTATCCAAAAGACCGCGGAACAATCCGGGGAAACAGAGCACGTTGTTAATTTGATTGGGGTAATCCGAGCGCCCCGTCGCCAAGACTCTACCATTGGATTGAACAAGTTCGGGCTTAATTTCCGGATCGGGATTAGCCATGACAAAAAGAATGGGACTTGGGGCCATCGCGTCAACATCTTCCACGGACAGTAAGTTGCCGGTGGATACGCCGATGAAAGCGTCGACACCTTTCATAATGTCATGAAGCGTACCGTCTATCAAATGAGGATTAGTTCTTTCAGCATAACGGTTCCAGCTCGGACGCTCGGGGTATTGGCGCGTGCGGATGATGGGGCCTTCCCGATCATAGCCGACTATATCGGTGATGCCGGCTTCCAACAAGAGATCGGTGGTGGCCGTTCCAGCGGCCCCGATGCCAGAAATCACCACATGCAAATCTTGAAGCCTTTTACCCACGACCTTCGCCGCGTTCATGAGGCCTGCCAAAATCACGATCGCCGTTCCGTGCTGATCATCGTGGAATACCGGGATATCTAACCGCTCTTGTAAACGGGCTTCCACCTCAAAGCAGCGAGGTGCAGAAATATCTTCCAAGTTAATTCCGCCAAAAGCCGGCGCAATGCGCACCACCGTGTCGACTATTTCATCGACGTCGGTAGTGTCCAAGCAGAGCGGAATCGCATCGACCTTTCCCAACCACTTAAACAGCACGGACTTTCCTTCCATGACTGGTAGGGCGGCTTTAGGGCCTAGATGACCCAACCCTAAAATAGCGGTGCCATCGGTCACGATGGCGACGGTGTTGCGCTTCATGGTAAGTTGGAAGGCCTTGGTGGGATCTTGTGCAATGGCTTCGACCACCCGGGCTACTCCGGGGGTATAGATATGAGACAAGTCAGCACGGGTCTTCACTTGTATGCGCGGCAGAATTTCAATTTTTCCGCCCAGATGCATCAAGAACGTTCGATCCGAGACGTTTTCGATAGAGGTTCCGGGCAGCACCGTGAGGGCCTGCTCAAGTTTTTCCAGATGATCAGGGCTGGGCACCACCACCGTGAGGTCTCGCACGGTGCGTTCGTCTTCGGCTCTCACTAAGTCCAACGCGATGATGTCTCCGCCCAGCTTATCGACGAGTTCCACCAACTCTCGAAACGGCACCATTTCACGAAGCATATGTAACCGGATAATATACTGGATTCCCGATGCCATTCTGTATCCTCCTCGGGTATACTACTTCCTCATATTGTAGCCGATTTTAGCCACAGCGGTTAGAAACTTTCTGTCGCGATGGGTGGGACGGTTTATGGGTTTTGCCAGATCATTTTGACCGGCGTGATGTATGGAGCATCGTATGACGTGGCGTTACGCGCAATCTTTCCCCCCTTCCAGAAGGAACCTTCGGTATGTATCGCGAAGACTGCTCATCTAGTGACCCCGATGGGCATAATTTGAAAGTGAAAGTGTGGATCCGGGCCTATGTATCGGGTACTGCTAACGTCGCGATTACGTATTGGGTAGTGCCTGTCACACTTTCGAGCACCGCCACTCGGAGCGGACAATGGACCTTGAATTCGGCCATGGTCTACTCTAAGCCATAGGGATCATGGCCCAAAAAAGACGGGCCGAATCATCAGGTCTCGTCTTAGCGCGATAGACTGGGGGCACAGTATGCAGGTTAGCGAGACCAGGCTCTCTCTTAAAGGCGAGGTATTCATCGTTCAGAGTGACGTGGCAGTTTTGGAGCCGCCAGACCGTGCCATTCTATTCTACCAAATTAAGAGTCTTCAGATGCTGCCATGGCCAATTCCTAAGGACAGCTGGTCCGTTGGGTTTTTTTGGGCAGACACCCCCTATCATGCCTATCACTGGGTCAAAAAAGACGGCGTGCCAGTCGGTGTCCATTTTGACATTCACCGGGAACTGACTATTGAATCGCAAGGTGTTAGGTGGCACGATTTGGCCCTAGATTATTGGGTTGGCCAAGACGGGCAACTGGACTGGAGTGGTGACGAGGATTCTATAAACGGACTGGATCAGGACTCAAGGAATCTACTCGCCGTAACCCGAACAGATCTGGACCACCGTGGAGTGCGTTTGGCGGCAAGTCTGACTACCATGGCTGGAACGATTCTAAGGCAACACGGACATCTGGCTTAAAAATCGAAGGCATACAGGCAACACGGTGCAAATCTGTGGCAAACGGGATTCCCGTCAGCGTCCATCGGTCCGCGATTCCAATAGCGTCACAGGTCAATGGGAGCGGGAACGAACGATGCTCAAGATGTGACGAAGACCTTAGTGGTCTGCGAACCCAGTCATACGAGGATTCACCCGCTGTAGCAGACGAGTAAATAGAGAGTCGTATGCATCGAAGGTGTATGTACGGTTCGAGGGTCGGCGTCGGAAATCCATCTCCGTAAGGAGGTCCCGGCGCGGATGCTTAACCTACAATCGATTGGTTGAGGCTTATCGGCATTCTGACAACGGGTATAATCAAGACAGACGATCCGGAGGAGGTGCATCGCCATTGGCCCTACGGGATGAATTAGTTGGCCGTATGGCGAGTTTGCCAAAAGAAACGCTAGAGGCCGTGGCGCGATATCTCGACCAGGTGACGGACGTTTCGACAGCGGCGTATGGGATGGCGCATACCGAGGTCTTGACCTATATGCGAGAAGGTCTTCCGCTCCATCTATATGAGTGATCTTTAATTTCTGCCCACGTTAATCCGGCAGACGCCCTAAACGCGAACGGACTTCATCCGGCACCTCGGTCAGAAATTGGAGAACGCGGGCGATGGTCGTCCGAATCGCCTCTAGATTGGGAAAATTGTGTTGAGGATGACTTGTTCGCGCAGCTATTTCCATAATCGTTCGGTGTGATTGAGGTGCGGGGAGTACGGTGGTAAAAAGCGCAGATCGAGTTCGAGATGGTTCGCCAAGTAGGGTGCGAGGATCTTGGCGTGCTGAATTTTGAATGGATCGCCTTTTCGGGAAAGATGGCGAGAGGCGTGCCTAAGAAGACTTGGAACGTATCAGCGGTGGATTTGTCCGCTTTGGTGATCACGACTGGGCCCGTCGCCGATGGAGCCACTTGCGGAGGCCCCCCGCGACATGGTGATGCCGTACCGATCCCGCAAAAACGCTTGGAGCACCCGTGAATCCCAGTTGGCTGACACTCCGTACCCGACCGCGGCGGGCGAGGCCTCCAAGGCGGAACGGACCTTCGCAGCCACCTTAGGTGGGATTTTGGTCGGTTGCCTCGGGCTGTGGCGGGGCACCAAGGCATTGGGACCTCCCGCGTTCCACGCGGCGATATAGGCGCTCACGGTTTCGCCCGTCGTGCCGGATAACCTTGCCTCACCAGTCGCACCGCCAGTAATCGTAATCGCACCCGGGCACTGGGTGTCTTTTTTTTCGAGCCGCCGGAGATCTTTGACGGTATAGCCATGGGTTTGAACGCTGGACAGCAGGCGGGAGACGTGG
>JAJZXX010000077.1 GCA_021806205.1 Bacillota bacterium
GTTCGGATTTGAGGTACACACCATTCGGGGGCTCAAAAAAATGCGCATGCGGAGCGGACTGGCCCTGATCGTGATGTTGGCGATGGCCTTGGGCCGGATTCGCCAGCAACATCCGGAGCATTTGCGAAGTGTGGTCTGGAGCGCCTAAGGCCTGAGGCCCCACACGGTCCCCTCACACCAATTTTCACGGTCTGACAAAAAAACCGGCGCCGGGCGCCGGAATTTGGGCCTGGGTGGTCAGCGATCGCCGCGGCCTACGCGCCCCGGGCAAACCCTGCTGCCATGTACGGCACGACTCATATCTGGCATATAATGCCATAAATAGTTATCCACAGCCCGATTTTTCCGCACAGCGGAAAAGGCTCAGAGCTTTTTCCTCTTGACATGATGGTTATGGAATCCAGCGCAAATGGATCCAATTCACCATAACTAAGCGGCGGCTCTTGCTCTAGCTACTCGGGCGAATTCCTCGCAAAACCATGGTTGGAACCTTTCTTCAGGAGCCGAAATCTGGTAATTAACGCCCATGGGCAGTTAACCAGAGTGCGGTAAGGCCGCGCATTTACTTCCGTCTGTCGTTATGACTGGCCTAAAAAGGCTAAGGGACAGACATCATGGGACCCGTCCGCTCGATCCTACACCCATAGTATCTGGGTGGTACGATGCTTTGGCCTCGTATCGCCCACATCTTGACTGGAAGCAATCACGAGGTGAACCGAATCCCATTGGGCAAAACGACAAAGGTAACGCTTCCCTAACTTCGCACCCGCCGCCATCACGACGACCTTGGCGGCGGATTGAACCGCCACGGTCTTAAACTCCGCATCCAATTCATCCGGTACCTCGAATCCACGGTCCCAGTCAAAGCCTTCGGTACCCATGAAGGCGATATCTAGACGCAACTCTTGAAGCATGTGCGTGGCTTTGGGTCCAAGAAACGTTTGAGATTCGGGTCGGAAGGTTCCCCCAATTAGAATGAGGCGCGTGTGTCGGGAACGCGAGAGCACATTGGCCACATTCAAGGCGTTGGTGACCACAGTAAGCCGCCGATCCAAAAGGTATTTAGCCAGGGCCCCGACTGTGGTGCCCCCGTCAAGGAATACGGTGGCTCCATCGACAATAGAGGCAAGCGCGGCGCGGGACAAGGCGTCCTTGATGGAGACTTCTTCGCGGAGCTTCAAGTGATAAATCGTTTCGGAGGTTACAGTGTCTCCGAGTAGTCGTACGCCGCCGCGGGCGCTGAGGACACGCCCCTGGCGCGCGAGTTCAGTGACGTCACGCCGTATCGTGATAGGGGTCACGTGAAGCAGTTGGCTAAGCTCGGTAATCCGCACGGATTCACGGTGTTGCTGCAAAATCTCCAATAGGCGCAATTGGCGATCGGTTTTTAACATATGGATGGCTCCTCCCAAAACGTCTCCTTCATTATACGGAGTAAGGACCACGGGAGAAAATGTTAAGCCGCTAGGGTCCACCTAGTTCGTAACCATCGAAGAAAATCAAGCATGGGTGATGGCTTTACGCCCGTCACTCATGCTTGATAACGAATGCAACAGATTATTGGGCAGTATCTGCGCTTAGGGCATCGGTGGTTAAGGAGTCATATCGGCCAATTTTGGTCAGTCTTTCAGCATGACGGTGAGACACCCGACGCAACATCCAAAGGCCACCCAAAAGCCATAACGCCACCACGTACGGAGCAATATTGACGGGATAGGCGGGAGCCGGAAACAACGTAAAGTACAGCGGGAACAGAATGAAGACTACGCCGAGTCCCGGCACCACATAATGCCAGAGCCAACGTACGGACCGCAATCGTCGGAAAAAGTTACCGACCGTGGCGTTTAAAAGAAGATGTACTAACAAGGCCCCTAACGTGGCAATGGTGCCGAGAAAAAAGAATCCCTCAAGTGGGCCAAACAGAAGGCCGACGACGGTAATCAGTACTATGGTGATGAGTGACTGTAGGGTAATGGCCTGGTACGGAGTTCGATAGCGAGAATGGCTGGTGCCAAAGCGACGCGGGATGATGAGTTCGTCTCGACCCAGGGCATACAGCATCCGCACTTGTGCGTTGTGGATGGCCAAAGCGCAAGCCAAGCTCCCGTTAAGGGTGAGAATGGTAAGGGCCCAGACCCAAAAACGACTCATGTTATGCAACGTCAATGTGACAAACGGGATGGTGGAGCTGGCGTAAGTACTCATATGGGCGGGCCCCCAAGCGACCACCGAGGCGTAACCGATAAACACGTAAAATAGACCGATGCCAATCACCGAAACCAGAATCGCGATAATGATGTTTCGTTTGGGGTTGCGGGTTTCTTCGCCGAGCGTAATCGCGGCGCCGAAACCCGTGAAACTCAGAAATGCGAAGACCACACCCATCATCACGCCGGAAAGTCCATGCGGCGCCACGCTCGGTGTGAAGAGGGCCCCGCTCCCATGAGAGCCAAATTTTCCCCAGAGTACGATACCCACTATGATGAATACTAAAAGCTCGATGACACCCATGATATACGCATAGCCCAGCGAGGTACGAATGCCCCGGTAGGACATATACCAAACAAACCCGGCCGACAGCATCGCGGCGGGCCACCACATCCAGGGACTTACCGTCATACCAAAGTCGATGTTAAGGAGCCCCGGTAACAAATAACCGAAAAATAACACCGTGCCAGCAAGGCTCGCGGTTTCGTACATCAGGTAGATCCATGCGGTATAAAGACCGGCCTGGGGACCGGCCCCATGGGCGACAAAGGTATAATATCCGCCTGCACTACTAAGACGCTGTCCATATTGTACCACCGGGACCACGAGTAGGGCTGCAAGAATAAGGCCGAGGAGCAAGGACAAAGGCATCGCGGGTCCGGCAAAGGCGGCCACGCCGGTTAATCCGGCGACCGCCGATAAGCCCGGGGCCATATTGGACGCGGATTGAAATATTACTTGACCGAGACCCAGGGCATCCTTTTGGAGACCGTTGGGTGGTGAAGCGTTGGTCATGGCACAATCCCCTCTTTCTTATAGGAATCCTAATCAACGATTTTTTGGTGTAGCCCAGCCTAGGGTGGTGATCGATGCATAATCGTGGCCTACCGCCGCGGAGCACAGGCTCACAAACAGGAGTGGCTCATCGGTGACGTTGACGACTCGATGCGCTTGGCCTGGAGGGACCATGATATGGGTGTCAGGTTCCATGATCGACTGCTCAATGGTGCCATCCCGCTGACCACGCTCCAATATGCCGCGTCCGGCTAGCACAATGACATATTCGGGCCCGTCTGGTTCGGTGTGAAAATGACCCTTGGTGTGAAAACGCTCCCCACCTATCTGTCCACCATAGAGAACGGTTAGCACCGCCATCAATTCTGCGGATGAGTCACCATAGGGCAAGCTAAAGACGTCATAGATCACGGGATCGGTTCCACTTTCGGGAGGCTCACGAAAATAGTCAACCATACTAGACCAGAACCGCGTTTCCCGTGGCACCTGAGTCGCGAACTGTCCAATGATGCCCTCCACACTCTGATTCTGGAAACTGAAACGGTACGCCATAGCAACCACCTTAGAAGTTTATAAGTTACAACATAGAACAGTATAATATGTTCCATAGTGTACTTCAATAGTATTATCAGATTTGTCAACAAAATTCGGGAAGTGGGCAGTCCCAAACCATCATTCGGTCCTCATGGGTTTGTTTTTTTTTTAATTCATCGGGAATAAAGCCGCTGATTCGACTGCCCCAATCATCGTCATTCATCAACGATGGGGCCTGGTTCAGGACAAATATGTTCTAAAATGTTCACAAGGTGTGCGAATTGCGGGCACGAACACAGTGCGCCTGAGGGGTCCGGGGTTGTCACCATGTTCCGCGGGTCAAAGACTCGATCCTCAATCCATTTGATAGGGCGCGTCACATTTGAAAAGGGTTCTTGCCGGCAAGACCTGGTTGATTAGTTTTAGCGCCAGAAGGTATTATCGTAAGTGTCAACCAATCAGGAGAGGAGGTACGCCGGTGACAATCGATGACTTGGAGCAGTTGGCCAGCGGCCAAGGCTGGCCTCCGCCCCATGCAGGCGCTCTGGCCGAGGTGCTGCTAGAGAATTTCGCGAGTCCTGATGCGCGGCTTCGCGACGCGTTGTCGTTCACCTTGATGGACCGTCTCATCGAAGACGGCCTGCTCACCTTAAGGCAGCGGGTAGATTTGTTGCGGACGGCCCTAGATGATGCCCATCTGTTTCTAGGAATCGGCGAGAGCATCACCGATAGGGTGTTTCGGCGTAGTTTTTCTGTCCTTATGGTGCCTATGGTACTTGGGCCAGACCTGAGTGCTGGTGAGCTTCCGGAGGATCTCGTGATCTGGACGCTCGATCGAGTCCTGGCTTACGCCCAGGCTGAACGAGACTGGCGAGGCTATGTGGCGGACAAGGGTTGGGCACACGCAGTGGCCCACACTGCCGATGCGCTTGATATTGTTGGGCGTCATCCGAAAACGCCGTTGCCCCAGGTATCCGAGGTGCTCTCTGTGATTCACTACCTCGCGATGCTTGCTTATCCGCTGGGCTACCAGGAGGACGATCGACTGGCTTTTGCGGCATATCGGATCATACAGTCGGGACGTATGAGCCCGGACGCGATTCAGGCGTGGCTGGATTGCTTTCAACGACTGTCGGGGCCAGACGATCAGACGGAGACGCTCGGTGGAGCCAACGCTGAACACTTTCTCCGCAGCCTCTACTTTCGCTTTCGGGCGAAAGACCGCGAGCATCCATGGATTGACCCGATCCAGACGGCCCTCGATCGCTTTGATATCTTCCTGCTTTATCCCCAACCCGATATCGAGCTATAAAATTCTACCCTTCGCATCGTCCATCAGCGGCCGGCCCTGAGGATGGGGATATAACGCCTGGTCCAAGACCGCATCGGTGCACTGGGGGTCTAAAGGCCAGGTATACCCGGCGGTTTGCGCCCGATCCACCACTTTTTTCACCGCCACATGCGACATGGCAAGACTGCGGCTAATCATCCGCAAGCTGTCGTGCTGTTCATGATACAACCGTAAAATTTCACGAATTTGGCGCATCGTGAACCTCTTCTGAAAAAAGATTGGTGGTACTATATCTTGTGGCTATTAGGCGAATCATATGCTATATATAGGAGACCGGTTTGCCGGAGGTTGAAGCCCTTTTTCATGCGCGTGTGCGCCTCTCGAGAGGCATGGGGGGTCTCCTCTGTGAGATCGTCAAAACATTCACCTCCCTGACCTGTTTTCTGGATGTCGGAGAGGACTCCTGCTAGATCCCCGGGGACTGTTAACGCCTTTCCGGACTGAGTGTTAACGATTTTCCGAAATATACAACAGTGACGACCAACCTTCGGTAGGTGGTGAAGTCCTCTGTCGCAGAGGTTTTGGGTTCCCGCGAAAGCGGAGAGCGGAATGGGTGAACACCCCTGCGAGTCCTGTTGAGTGGTTAGGGATGGCGCGCTCGGAAAGGTTCTGTACTGACCCAGTGAGACCCTGTCTGGTCCGGTGGTTGGCACAAAGAAGCAGGGCAATGCCGACGGCCCATCCCTCGCCAACGGGTGGGACAGGGAGTCGGAGGCCGAAATAGTACCGAAGTACTGCCGGAGCAACAGACTCCAGCGGGAAGGGGAAGGGCGGCCACTTCGACAGGTTTTCGATGGCCTGTGACGTTTGATAAGGTGCGATTGGCTACAAGGCCTAGGAACGCACCGCGGCCCTTTTGACGGCGGCTTGAATCCCCAGCAAAGAAAACCGAGACTGCAAGGTCTCGCCCGATCTGGGCAACTGTCGTCGAAGAGCCGGATGTGGGAAAACCACAAGTCCGGTTCGGGGACGGGGTCCGTAAGGACCCCTCCTCTACAATAGGAGAAGCCGTGGGGCGTGATGTTTGAGTTATAATGGTGCGTCATGAGATTATCTTAGCTTCCTCCTCGTTCAACCATCACCTGGCGAACAGGACTGTGTCCGTGAATTCGCATTTGTCGCAATCAATTTTTACCCTTGGGGTAACCTCCGGACAATTCCGAACACAGTTCAACAACCACGGGTTCTACGTGTGTTTGATTTCCACCAAAGCCACCACCCGACAAGCGATCGCTTCACCACGCCCCAGATAGCCGGCCCCTTCGGACGTTTTTCCCTTCATGCCGACTTGATCCACGCGAATATCTAAGGCTTCGGCAATATTCTGACGCATGGCCAAAAAATATGGTTTGAGCTTAGGTTTTTCCGCTTCAATCACCATATCCATATTGAGAATGAGGGCTTGGGCATCAGCGAGAACCGGGCGTAGCCGTTCGAGATACCGGAGACTGCGAATATTTTTGTTTTGCGGATCGGTATCCGGAAACCGGTTCGCAATATCTTCGCCGGGACTGATGGTGCCCAACAAGGCGTCCACAATGGCGTGGGCCACCGGAT
>JAJZXX010000020.1 GCA_021806205.1 Bacillota bacterium
CGGAGTGAGCGGCCCCAGGCCCACCACGAGCAGTATCTCAGCATGGTCACCGCGCTAAACTGCCAGCCGCTCGCCCGGCTAAACACCACCGTCAAGGCTAGGGGGTAGCGGTGACCCAATAGCCATGACTGGCCAATCACGCCGATGCCTATCATACCGTCCCAAACGGACGCGGCCTACACCATAAGCAGCAGGCCGCGCCACGGGTTAGCTGTCGGGAGGCTCGTTGCCCGTGCGATATTTAGTTCTCAAGCCAGGCGTTACTCCAAAGTGCCAAATTGTCGATCTCCGGCATCGCCCAGTCCCGGAACGATGTATGCGTTATGGTCCAGTTTCTCGTCTAGCGCCGCCGTAAAAATCTTGACGTCCGGATGGCGTGACTCCACCAACGCGACGCCAGGCGGCGCGGCAATGATGCTGACCAATCGGATGTCCTGTGCGCCTTCTTGTTTCAAATAATCTAAAGCGTCCACAGCCGAGCCTCCGGTGGCTAGCATGGGATCTAACAGCACAAACGGATGAGCCTGGCAATTCAAGGGAAAATTGGAGTAATAGCGCACAGGCTTTTTCGTGCGATGGTCCCGATACATGCCGAGATGCGAGACGATCGATCTCGGAATGAGGTCCCGAAATCCTTCCACCAGCCCTAAGCCTGCTCGTAAAATCGGTACCAGCACCGGTTCATAGAGAAGTCGCTCGCCGCCCGTTTCCGCCAGCGGGGTGTGGACGCGGACTGATTCGGTCGCCAAATCCTGCAATACCGGAAAAGCCATCAAATGGGCCAAGGCGGTCAGATGAGACCGAAATTGGTCGACGGTGCTTTCCTGGTCCCGAATAATGGTCATATGCACCCGCACCAGCGGGTGGTTAACCACAATCATAGCAGGCCCCCAATCGCTGGCACTAAGATAAGCCCGCCTCCCGGCGCGCTGCTGCCTCAATTTTTTCGACCCGCACTTGGTGACGCCCCCCAGAAAACTCTGTGGACACAAAAGTCAACAAAATCTCCTGGGCTAAAGGCTCCGCCACAAATCGAGCCCCCATGGTCAGTACATTCGCGTCATTGTGCTCCCGGGCCAGTCGAGCCGACACCACATCGTGCGCTAAGGAAGCCCGCACGCCTGCCACTTTGTTGGCCGTCATGCACATGCCCTGGCCGCTTCCGCACAAAAGTAGACCCCGGTCTACATCTCCCCGCGCTACCGCTTCCGACACCTTAATCGCGTAATCGGGATAATCCACGGCAGCCGCGCTAAACGTGCCAAAGTCCTCGACGTCCCATCCGCGATCAATCAGAAACGCCACCAATGGCTCTTTCAATGGCCATCCCGCGTGGTCGGATCCCACTGCAATGCGCATGTACCTTGCCCCTTCCTCCCAATCGACGGCACTTACGTGACTGTGAGCCGATGGCATTACGCCAATACTTCTTTAAGCTTCTGCAAAAGCGTATGAATTTCCTTCGCCGTTGCCTGATAAGCCGCAAAATCTTGGCCCAAAGGGTCTACAACATCCCCCGACTCCCCGACAAATTCGGTCAGAAGATAGGTTTTGCCACTCCATGCCGGCCTGGCCTTCAGCACCCCTTGATACTGACTGTGCGTCATGGTGAGGACCAAATCATAGTCTTCGTCCACCAAAGCTAAATCGCGTGCCCGATGCTCTTTCAAGGACGCCCCATAATGAAGCACCGCCTCCTGGGCATGAGCGGCAGCCGACAAGCCCGACCAGGCTGAGACACCCGCAGAGCCAACCCGGGAATGCCCCATCACGCGCCACATGGCCTCTGCCATGGCGCTGCGACAAGTATTGCCGGTACACACAAATAATATGGCGGGGTTTTTGGTCATGGTGCGAGCACCCGACCTACCGCGGCTTTTTCGACACGATTGGCCACCGCGCGGCCGATCCCTTCCGTCGAGCCCCACACCACCGCAATAGCGCCTGGCCCTCCGCGATCCAGACGCCGCAGTGCGCAAAAGAGGCGATGCGCGGCTGACGTGCCATCCGGCCCAAGACTTTCTATGCCTCCATTAACCTGCCAGGACACCGGCTCGGGAGAGGCTAAAGCGACGGTGCCATATTCCCGTTTTAACGCATCCAGAGTTTGTTTAACAAAATCGCGGTCCGTGCTCTGGATCCAGATGACTGGTGCCTCTGGCGCATAATGCCGATACTTCATCCCGGGCGAGCGGTCCGGCCCTTCGGGATGGGAAAGCTGCACCTCGCCCACCACCTTAGCAATCATCTCCAGGGAAAGACCTCCGGGGCGAAGCAGTGTCATCGGTTGGGTCGTGCAATCCACCACCGTCGACTCGACTCCCACCGGCGTCTGACCGCCATCCACAATATACGCAATCCGCCCGTTTAGATCATCTAAGACTGCTTGGGCAGTCGTCGGGCTGGGGCGACCACTGAGATTGGCGCTAGGCGCCGCAATAGGACGGTTCAGGGCTTCAATCAGGGCTTTCGCCACGGGGTGGGCGGGTGCGCGGATGGCCACCGTATTCAGTCCGGCTCGAACAATCGCAGGGACTTCCGGGGTGCTTGGCAACACGAGCGTAAGAGGCCCAGGCCAAAAGGCCTCGGTCAAGGCGCGGACTAATGCGGGAACGGGCCCTAAAATCAGCCGCTCCAAGTCATCAAGACCTAAAACATGAAGAATTAAGGGATTGTCACTAGGCCGGCGCTTGGCCTCAAAGATCTTGGCGCAGGCGACGGCGTCCAGTCCATCGGCACCCAGTCCATAGACCGTTTCAGTGGGGAACGCCACGACTTCGCCCCGCCTAAGCCAATCAATCGCAGGACCTAGCTGATTCTCCGGAAGAACGGCTGTCTGCATAACCCCCCCTATCTTGGTCCCACTCCCGAGAACCGCAATGTCAAATAGGCAGCGGCAACAAGCGACGTAAATCCCGCCACCTTAAAACCAAACCGCGCATAATCGCTAAAACTCATCCGGTAGCCTTTTTCCAGTGCCAGCCCTTGCACCACCACATTGGCGGAGGCTCCGATGATGGTGGCGTTGCCACCCACCGAGGCTCCCATCGCGACCGCTAACCATAATTCTACCCCAAACCTGGGATCCTTGGAGACAATATGGCCGAGCACCGGGACCAATGCAGCCACTAACGGCACGTTATCGAACCCGGCAGAGAAAATTGCCGTGCCAAAAAACAATAACAAGGGCATCCAGCCACCCAAGCGCGGATCATTAAGCCAACCGGCCATGACATGAATAAATCCCGCCGACTCTAGCGCCCCCACGAGAATAAAGACGCCGACAAAAAAACCCAAGGTCCCATAATCGATGTGCCGATGCCACCCAGAGAGAAACTTGCGGCGAAAGAGCACCGCTAATCCCGCCCCTCCTAAGGCAATATATCCCACCGGAATGTGGAGAGGCTCTTGAAATACAAAAGCACTCAGGGTGAGCACCAAAATGACCAACAACCCTTTTAATTCGGGCTTGACTGTGACTGGAACTGAGGTGTTGGCCAGGGGACGAAGTGCCCGGGTCGGCAGCGTAATGAAGCGAGGCAGCACGATCGCTAATAATGCCAACATCATGAGGGCCGCAGGACCCACTATTTTGAGAAACTCCGTAAAGGACAGATCGGCTGCCGTCCCGATGAGAATATTGGGTGGATCGCCGACCAAGGTCGTCATGCCCCCGAGATTGGAGGCAACCACTTCGACCATCAATAAGGGAACCGGATTAATCTCTAATTCTTCCGCGGCCGCAATGAGAATTGGCGACAGCAAGAGCACAGTGGTCACATTATCTAAAATGGCCGAGGTAATTGCCGTCACTGCATAAAAAATCCAAAGGAGCCGCCACGGCTGCCCTCTGGACCATCGACGCGCCTTATCCCCCAAATAGCTAAAAAGACCCGCCTCGCCTAACGAGGCGACTAACACCATCATTCCCGCCAACAGGAAGATGGTATTCCAGTCAATGGAAGACCAGGCCGATTGGATAGAAATTGTGCCACTGACAACCAGGGCACCCGCCAGCCCCAAGGCGACCCAGGCACGATGAAACCAGTCGCCCAACAAGAGAACATAGAGAACCAGTAAGGCAAAAAGCGTCATCCATTGCGGTCCAGTCATTTCGCATCCCCATTTCCGGGGAAATATATTCGCTAGCGATCGTTATTTAGACTGCGCCGCCAATAGTCATTCCAGCCGTCCATACCGCCGCGAAGCTTCCACACGTGTTCAAATCCTTGTTCTTCTAACACTTCGGCAGCGTACTCGCTGGCACCTTTCCCAAACTGGCAAAACACCACCACATCCCGCAATCGATCCCATTCGTGTGGCTTATCCTCCAAGTCGAGCACCGGAACGTGGATGGCCCCGGGGATTTGGCCAATCTGTCCAATTCGCACGTCAACCACCAAGGGTGGCGACGGTTCATTGAGTCGGGCAACTAATGCCTTTGGATCGATATATTCGGACACCTCTACACCCGCTCCTCATTAATCAATCAGCCTAGCCGCCACCATGCGGTCATGCCCCGCATAGTCCTGGCGCACCCTCGGGTGGTCAAACCGCAAAGCATCTAAAAGATTCACAATAGCCCCCGCCTGATCCCATCCACACTCCAAGAATATCTGCCCCTTTTTTGAAAGCCAATGGGGTGCCTGTTCGATCAGGCGGTGAATCACCCCCAGGCCTTTGTCTTCGGCAAAGAGAGCGACCTTGGGCTCATATCGCGTCTCGGGCGACACCTGATCGCTAAAGGGGTCCACATAGGGAAGGTTGGCCACAATCGCATCGACAGGTTTTGGTACCCTAGAGAGTAAATCGGATGGCATCCAGTTGACGGTGAGCCCCAAATGCTCACCGTTTCGGTATGCCGTGGCCACCGAACCCGGACTGACGTCAACGCCGTAGAGTGTCCACGAGGGCCGCCGGGACCGAAGCGCCAAGGCAATCGCCCCGCTGCCACATCCTACGTCGACCACACGCCAGGGATCATGACCCAATTCGTCCAACACCCATTGCACTAATAGTTCGGTCTCGGGCCGCGGAATCAACACCGAAGGGTTGACCCAAAAGTCTAAACCAAAAAACTCCCGATGCCCGGTAATGTAAGCCCAGGGTTCGCCCGCCACACGTCTTTGAATCGCTTTTTGCGCCATCCGCCAGACCTCGGTGTCTAAAGATCCGCCCCAGGCCACCCAGTCACCCCAGTCTTTACCGGTCGCCCACTGAAGAATATATTGGGCTTCGCGCTCGGGATCGGACACGCCGCCTTGCCGCAACTCAGCCGTTGCTTCCCGCATTGCCTCAGAAAAGTTCATCAGGCTTCGTTGAGCCGCTCCTCTTCTTCATTAGCCGCCAACGCCTGTATTAACTCATCCAGGTCTCCATCCATAACGGCTTCGATGCGATGCAGGGTCAAACCAATCCGATGGTCGGTCACCCGGCCTTGGGGAAAGTTATACGTGCGAATCCGCTCCGAACGATCCCCCGTGCCCACTTGTGAGCGCCGCTCTTCTTGCACCGCTTGGTGCTGCGCCGCTTCCGTCAGATCCTTGAGCCGGGCTCTTAGAACTCGCATGGCTTTCTCCCGATTCTTAAGCTGAGACTTCTCGTCCTGGCAATAAACCACCAGACCTGTAGGCAAATGAGTAATGCGGACGGCCGATTCGGTCTTGTTGATATGCTGACCCCCGGCGCCAGACGCGCGCATGGTATCGATGCGCAATTCCTCTGGATTAATCGCCAATTCGGTTTCCTCGGCCTCGGCCAGCACGGCCACGGTCACCGTGGACGTGTGAATTCGCCCCTGAGCTTCGGTCACCGGTACCCGCTGCACCCGATGCACCCCACTTTCAAACTTCAAACGACTATAGGCTCCCCGCCCTTCAATCATGAAAATCACTTCTTTATACCCGCCAATATCGGTCGGGCTAGAAGACAGGACCTCAGTACGCCAGCCTTGACGTTCGGCATAGCGTACATACAAACGAAACAAAGCGGCCGCAAACAGCGCGGCTTCATCTCCACCGGCCCCACCACGGATTTCCACAATGACATTTTTTTGATCATTGGGATCCTTGGGAATCAGAAGAACGGCGAGTTCTTTTTCCAAGGAATCCGCCTCGGATTTGATCCGATCCGCTTCACTCTGTGCCCAATCACGAGTGTTGGGATCCTCATCTTTAGCCAGTTCTTTTGCGGTGTCCCATTCTTGGATTAAGGCCCTATACCGGTCATAACGCGTCACCAAAGCTTCCCACTCGGTTAGCTCTTGTCCATACCTTTTAGCCAAGTCCGGGTTAGAGAGCACGGCTGGATTTGCCATTTCCTCCTGTAATTCATAGTATCGAGACGTGGCCGACTCTAGCCGGCCGATTACAATCTCATCCACTTTGTGCCACTCCATCCATCAGGTGTTCGAACTCATCTTCCATCCGCGGTCAGCTTCGTCGGCGCGAGGGTCGCTCGAAGAAAAAAACAGAGCCGCGGGCTCTGTTCTCTACTTTATCCCGTAACGCTTCTTGAAGCGTTCGACCCGTCCTCCCGAGTCGATGATTCGCTGTTGCCCCGTATACAGCGGATGACACTGGCCGCAAATCTCGATTTTGAGATTTTCTCGAGTAGACCCAATATGATATACGGCTCCACACGAACAGGTTACGGTGGTCCGATAATAAGGCGGGTGAATTTCTGTCTTCATGACATCCCCTTCTTCGCGTTCAGTAAAGCATCACGCGCTATTTTACCAAGTTCACGCGTCTGGCGCAAGGTCTTTGGGAGCATCGGCCATTGGCAAGACTAGCTCCACCATGGTGCCTTCTCCGGGACGAGAGGAAATCCTCACCCGACCGTGATGCTGCTTGACGACCTCGTCGACAATAGACAGGCCGAGTCCGCTCGACTGCTGGCGCGACGCGTCACCGGTCACAAATCGTTCAAACACGCGCGGCAAGAGTTCCTCCGGAATTCCCGGTCCATAATCCCTGACCGATACCACCAGGTGTCCTTGCTTTTTTTGGCTGCCCACCTCGATTACAGATCCCGCAGGCGCCCACTTAATCGCATTATCTAACAAATTGAGCAACGCCTCCACGAGGTAATCCTCATTGCCCACGATGATGCCGTCTTCCTCTTTCACCCAATGAAGGCTCAATTGATGCTGTTCAAGAACCGGGTTGACCCGTTCCAACGTTTTCTTTACCCAACTGAGCGTGGATAGAGGAGCCATGGGACCTCCCTCACTTTTGATCCGTGTGGCTTTCAAAAGGCGGTCCACTAATCGCTGCAACCGCAGCGTTTCCTCCCACGCCACCTCGATGGCGCGATCGTGAGAATCCCCTTCGGCCACCCCGTCTTGCACCGCCTCCAAAAACCCGCGGATCGAGGTGAGCGGTGTACGCAAGTCGTGGGCCACATGCGCCATTAACGCGTCTCGTGCGTCCGCTTCGCGCTTCAACTGATTCATCTGGGTTTCAATACGATCCTCCAGCCGGTTAAACTCGTGCGCCAACGCCTGGACTTCAGCGGGCCCTTCCCCTTCTTGGGCCCGTCGATTGGGCGCAACCCTCGATCGGCCGCTCCCTGCCACCACCCGCCGCAACTGGACCAACGGACCGGATAGGCGGCCGGCTATGGCATAAGCGAGCGCTCCCACCAAAATAATGGCGCCAATCTCGCCGAACAACAACAACCGAGTCAGGGAATTGGCGGTGCTGCTCGCCGAGGAAAGCGGCGATTCCACAAAAAATCCGCCCGCCACATTATTCGGGCCGGCATACACCGGCATACCAATAATGGCAATTCCTCTAATGGTGGCACGATACGGCCGACCCGCTACAAAGACTTGAGCCAAAGCTTGGCTCGACGGTCTTAAGGACGGGACGTTACCATTAGGAATATCAATCACCGCCGGGGCTTGGGGAACTTCGTAGACGTAGACCCGGTCCGCAAATGTGCCTTGGATGAGATGGATTAAAACCTCCGCGGTATTTAAGGTAAGACTGCCCGAGAAAAAAGGCCGCATCACTTCCTGGTCAATCGTGACAGCTTGCGATTTCAGTCCCTCTAGCTGATGGCGCACCAGGTAGGTTCGAAAAGTGATTTGTGCCACGCCCAAGGCGAAAGCCAACACCACCGCTGCCACAAAAACGTGGCTTAATACGAGTTGACCGGAGAGTCCGCGAGCCCAGTTGCGGATCCAGGCATCAAATCGGCGTAATACACCTTTTAACGAGGACGTGGTCATGTGTCCCGGCGCGTGGGCTGAAAGCGATAGCCTTGACCCCAAACCGTATCCACATACTCATACGGGGAAGAACTGCCCAAAAGCTTTTGTCTTAGTCTGGTCACATGGACATCAACGGTCCGATTATCGCCTTCAAAATCAATCCCCCAGACACGGTCCAAAAGATGGTCGCGACTAAATATTTGTTTAGGGTGCCGCGCAAAAAAACATAAGAGATCAAATTCGCGGGGGGTGAGCGACACGGGGTCTTGTCCCGCTTTGACGAGTCTTTCGGTCATATCGATCAGAAGCCCTGGATGCCGGATTCGCGATGCACCCTCGGATGGCACCGTAAGAGAGGTTCTCCGCAACACCGCTTTGGCCCGCGATACCAGCTCTTTGGGACTGAAGGGTTTAATAATGTAGTCATCCGCTCCCATATCCAGCCCCAAAATCCGATCCTCTTCATCGCCCATGGCCGTCAACATGATGACAGGAAGCCAGTCGTCCCGTTCGCGGACCTCCCCCAGCACATCAAATCCGTCCACAATCGGCAGCATTAGGTCGAGCACCACCAGGTCGAAAGCTTGGGCTTCGATCCGGTTGAGCGCATCCCGACCGTCTTGAGCTTCTTCAACCACAAATCCTGCTTGCTTCAAATACAGACGGCACAACTCTCGGATATGGGCATCGTCATCAACAACAAGCACCCGGCCCGTCACGGGCATTACCCTTGACTCCCCTGACTAGCCATGAAGAGTTTGAAAAACTCGGCATTGGAGCGAGTGCGTCGCAAGTTTTGCAACAGCAGTTCGGTCGCTTCTTGGTTGCCTAAGTTATGGATAGCCTTACGCACTTGCCAAATAATGTCCAGTTCCTCGGCAGTCATCAAGAGATCTTCGCGTCGCGTGCCAGAACGCTTGATGTCAACCGCAGGGAAAGTGCGGCGTTCGGCTAATTTCCGGTCTAGGTGCAGTTCCATGTTCCCGGTACCCTTAAACTCCTCGTAAATCACATCATCCATGCGCGAGCCAGTATCAACCAAGGCAGTCGCCAAAATAGTTAGGCTCCCCCCATGTTCCACTCGACGCGCTGCCCCAAAAAATCGCTTGGGTTTGTGGAGAGCCGCAGGGTCCATACCCCCTGATAGGGTGCGTCCCGAAGCGGGAATCGTGAGGTTATAGGCACGCGCTAAACGCGTGATGGAATCGAGCAGAATGACGACATCCTTGCCCATTTCCACCAGCCGCTTGGCCCGCTCCAAGACCATTTCGGCCACGCGAATATGATCTTCAGGCGGTTCGTCAAATGTCGAACTGGCCACTTCCCCATGAACCGACCGTTCCATGTCCGTCACTTCTTCGGGCCTCTCATCGATCAGCAACACCATGAGATGCGTGTCCGGACTATTTTGTGAGATGGCATTCGCGAGTTTTTTGAGCAATACGGTTTTTCCAGCCTTGGGCGGCGCCACGATCAGACCGCGTTGACCTCTGCCAATGGGCGCAATGATGTCCACCAGCCGACAGGCCAGGTCCTCTCGAGATGTCTCTAGCCGAAAGCGCGAATCAGGGAAAATAGGGGTGAGCCCGTCAAAATCAGGCCGCTCCGCCGATTTTTCCGGAGACAATCCATTGACCGCCTCCACCCGTAACAGGGCAAAATATCGTTCCCCATCCTTGGGCGGACGCGCTTGCCCCGAGACCTGATCGCCGGAGCGCAGATCAAACCGTCGAATCTGCGATGCCGACACGTATACATCTTCACGGCTGCGTTGAAAGTCCGTCGGTCTAAGAAATCCGTAATCGCCAACCACATCTAGGAGCCCTTGCACAAACACAAACCCGTCCTTATGGGTGCGGGCCCGGAGAATCTCCCAAATCAGCTCACCCTTTTTGTACTGACGGAAGTTATCAATGTTAAACTGACGCGCCAACTTATATAAGTCAAGCAGGGTCATCGCGTCTAGTTGAGCCATAGTGAGCGGTGCCTCACGCTGGCGAGGCAGATCCCGTCGACTATTACCCCCTTGAGCCGGCCTTGGTGCCGATTCCGGTCTACGATTATCTTTTTGGCGCGGTCCGGACGCCGCCGACAAGGGTACGGGCGCTTCTGACCGCGCGACGGGTTGAAGGCGGGGTGCTAAGGCCACCACCGCCTCACTGCTAGCCGGCCGTGCAACCACTGGTCCAGCCTGGTCGGTTGGCTCCAAATGAGACTCTGATTTCTGCGGAACCTCGGGAATGGTGGGTACTGCGGTCGTTTGTGACGATACAGCCGTGTCCGGCGCTTTGATAGGCGGCTCGGACTTTGCGACTTTGACGGGCTTTTCGGGGGGCTTGGGTTCCTCCGGCCCGTCTACGGTTTCGGCAACCTTAGCACCTTCCGTGGTCACGGGCTCGGCGAGATTTGTCTTGGTTGATTTTTTTCGGGTTCTAGGCTTTTTAGGGGTAGCCTTATCCTCGGTGGGGGATCGCCGTGTACGCTTCGGCGTGTCCTGGACCACATCTGTCTCGGCTGCTGCCGACATCGCCTCTATGGCATCAGATTGGACCTTCTTAGTTCGAGAACGCCTCGGGCGCTTAGGCTCCGTGGCTGCATCATCTTTCTTTAGCTCTTCAGCCAAGTCTAACTCTTCCTCCTTGAGTGGGTAACTGGTCGACCTTCGGGCCACTTCTTTTCGAGTTGGTGGTCGGCACGGACAAACCGAACCGTGCCGGTTAAGGACCGCATGACCACGCTGTGGGTAGAACAGAATTCTGGGCCGTAATGCACCCCGTCCAAGAGATCCGTATCAGTGATGGCGGTGGACACATACAAGACGTCGTCCCCTTGGACCAAATCGTCAAGACCTAGCAGTTTCTTGGGATCGTGACCCATTTCTCGGACTCGCGCTTCTTGGGAAGCATCTTCCGGCAGTAAGCGCCCTTGCATCTCTCCACCCAAGCACTTGACGGCTGCCGCGGCTAAAACTCCTTCAGGTGCCCCACCCGACCCGAGTAGCATGTCAATCCCGGAATCCGCAACACAAGCCGCCAAAGCCGGAGATACGTCGCCATCGGAAATCAGGCGAATGCGAGCGCCTACCTTACGGATGCGGGTGATGTGATCCTGATGGCGGTCCCGGTCCAATAACACGACCGTCACGTCGCTAACCGGTTTATCCAGCCGAGATGCCAACGCTTTAAGATTATCTTCAATCGGTGCATCTAACGATATGACGCCCACTCCCCGAGGCCCTGTCACAATCTTGTCCATATACATATCCGGCGCATGCAACAAACAACCGCGGGGCGCAACGGCCATGACCGCAATAGCACCCGGTAACCCTTTAGCGACGAGATTTGTACCTTCTACAGGGTCAACCGCGATATCGACCTGATCGCCGTATCCATCACCGATTTTCTCGCCAATATAGAGCATGGGCGCTTCATCCAATTCACCCTCACCAATCACTACGGTCCCACGGATATCCACCGTGTCTAACATAGCTCGCATAGCATCCACAGCAAGTTTGTCGGCGCCATTCTTGTCGCCACGGCCCATCAACCGACCAGCTTGGATGGCCGCCGCCTCCGTTACTCGGACAAATTCCAGCGCCAGTTCGCGCTCCATAATGGCCTCCATACTACCAAGGGTATCAGTCTTGTTGAAAGTGTAGGACACTGTCGTCCCGGGGTCCAGTTAAGGAATTGTTCGCTCAAGCAGCAACCTCGTGTTGAAGAATTCAATAGCGAGCGTTCCAAAATTCACCTGGCATGCTAGCACAACCTGGCCTTATGTGCAACAAGAGGCTGTCACCACGTACTGACAGCATCCGACAAAAGCGTTGCACCACCCCTTACGAAAGTATTGCCTTTCAAATTCCACCTTCGCATCGGGTCCATGCAGACCGGGTGCGAGTACGGGGTTTTTACCTACGATTTATTCCGTTTTTGAAGTGTTTGGCCTTACAACCTGAGGTGTATTCCGCGAATCTATTAACCCCCCCGCACTAAAGATTTGTCTGACATATCACCGGTCCTGTGCCGTTCATTCCCCATTTCTGTTTTGCGTTGGACACTACGAATCGGGCTTCGTATTATCCGACAGGATGGGATCGTCTGCGGCAATCGTCGGGCACGGAACAGCCGTTGAAAAGCGAGCGCACTGAACCGCCATCACATCAATAGTGTGTAGTCCCATTCATTGTCTATGTGACACGCCCACAACGCCCGTGAAAAACACCCCGTATTTTGACTCCAAACCCTGCCGCGGTTCACTATGGCAGTAACAACCATGCATAGTGGCTCCGCTGTTTGCCCTGGCACTCGGGATAATCCCTCCTAACTGCTTGTCACCTTATTATTCGACGTTAACGTCTTTGTAACAATTAATGGCTACACTAGCGAAAAAGTGTGGAAGGGGATCTCGCAGATGGCCAGTATTCAGCGCACCTTGGCAGCCGCTATTGTCGGATTTGCGGTGGGCGCCGGTGCTGTCGGCGGCGGCCTTTACGCCTATAATCAACTGGATCCGGCCGCCCAAGTGCAACAAAACGCGTCCGCCAATGTTCGGCAATATGCAGCAGTCGCATCGGCGCCGCAAAACCTCCCGATGGGGGCGAATTCCGTTTCAAATGTTGTCAAGCGCGTCAGTCCCGCCATCGTTAAAATCGTTGCGACCGTTAAGCAAACCACCAGCTCCAGCAATTCTCCCTTTTTTAATCCGTTTTCGAGCTCGCCATTTGGAGGCGGCTCAACGCCCCAGACAGCTATTCAGACAGATATCGGGACTGGGTTTTTCTTTAATTCCAAGGGATACCTCCTCACCAACGACCACGTCATCAACGGGGCCAGCCGGATTAAGGTGCATGTCAAGGGCTATACCAAGCCATTTACCGCCAGCGTGGTCGGCACAGACTATCAAACCGACTTAGCCGTCTTAAAAATTAATGCCCCCAAGCCATTGCCTACACTGGCTTTAGGCAATTCCAACCAAACTCCGGTGGGGGCTTGGGTCATCGCTATTGGCAACCCGTACGACCTCAATAACACGGTAACCGTCGGGGTGATTAGTGCCAAAGGTCGCCCGTTGACCATTGGCGCTCGCAACTACACCAACCTTCTACAAACATCGGCCGCTATCAACCCGGGCAATAGTGGTGGACCACTACTGAATTTAGCAGGTCAAGTCGTCGGCATTAACACCGCAGTCTCCACCCAGGGCCAAGGCATTGGATTTGCCATTCCGACCTCCACCGTCGACCAAATCATGCCGCAACTGATGCGTACGGGACATGTCACCCGCCCTTGGATCGGCGTGTTCATTTCAACCGACACCCCAAGTCTCGCTAAGCATTATAAACTTGGCACCTCAAGCGGTGTGATCCTGGATTACATTGAACCCAACAGTCCGGGCAAAAAGGCAGGACTCACTGCTGGCGAAGTGGTCACTGCCGTGAATGGCCATAAAGTGACGACGGCGACCCAATTAAAGGACCAAGTGGACAAATCCACGGTGGGGCAACAGGTCACCCTGACACTGAAGAACCTCAACAGCAGCACCGTGACAAAATCAGTGACCTTAGGTCAGGAGCCCAATCACGCCATTGTTCCGCCTTCGTCGGCCACGATACCGTAAAAGACTGTAGATAAATGTGGCGAGGCCTTCCCCCCGGAAGGCTTCGTTTTCGTGTGGGTCAGCCTGTAGTATTATTGCCCCAGGGGGTAAGCCATGGCGTTGGGGGAATTTGGGATCGCAACCGACCACCTAGTGATCCGACCGCTGGTCGATAGCGATAGCCCCACACTATATCGATGGCTTAATGATCCAAAGGTTTTGCAGTACTACGAAGGCCGCGACAAGCCCTGCACCTGGGATGACATCTATACCCACTATCTTTCGAAAAATGGCGATCCCCTATTGGGATTAATGGTGATACTAGACGGCCAGTCGGTGGGCTATGTCCAGGTATATCCTCTAGACCCCGTCGAGTCAAGCGACTGGGAACTTCCTGCGGAAATTTGGCCTCTATTTGGTATGGATCTCTTCATTGGCGAGTGCTCGCTATGGAACCGGGGTATTGGCAGTGAGGTGGTGAGACTAGTGTCCCGCCGACTCCTCTCCCATCATGGCGCCAAATCCGTGGTCGTCGACCCCCGGGTGACCAATTATCGCGCCATCCACGTGTATAAACAGTGCGGATTTCGCATCATCAAGCGGCTTTCCCGACACGAACTGCATGAAGGCCAATTTCACGATTGTTGGCTCATGCTCTATCAAGATAACTCATGCCGCTCCATTTCGTAGCGCGTTATCTCGTAGCCCGCCTTCTCATAAAGCTGAACCGCGGCCCGATTATCCCGGGTGACATAGAGCCGTGCCGTTTTGAGACCTTGTCGTCGGATGAAATCGTCGGCCGCCTGCATCAAAAGCTCACCGTATCCCTGGCGGCGGTATGGAGGCTTTAGATAGACTTGGTCCACCGATCCATAGGCCCCCTGAAGATCCACCCGCACCGCCACCCACACAAAACCGGCCAGGCTTTCTTGATCGTCGAGGACAAAAATGCCGTTTTCCATGGGACGGCGGCCGGCCACGCGAAGCCGCTGGGCCTGGTCTGCCAAAAAAACTGGGGTACAAACAAAACGGGGAAAGTTGATTTGATATAAGTCACACTGTGCATCCAATATCGCCCGAAAATCTTGGGGCTGACGATAGGGGCGAATCTCCACCGACTTCGTCCTCCTTTACTGACTGAGTCATTTTACAATGTCTTACTGCAATTTGGACAGAGAAGAGGAGCCCAAAGTTCATGCTGGGCTCCTCTTCTGAACCGCATCCTTCAGACAGCTTGGCGCTTACCGACTATCCAATATAAAAGTCCGGCAACAACAAAGCTAAGATAGTACGAAATGTCGCCCAAGTGGCCGAAATGCTGAGCGAAAATACCGGTGTAGAGTGACTGATTGAAGAACGGGACAGAAACCGCAATGGCAATAACCCAGACCCAAAACCCCCGGCTGAAAAATCGCCGGGGATTATAAAAAACCCCGTCGGGATACTGACCCTTATTGATAACGAAGTAATCTACCATCACGATGGCTGCCCATGGCGCAATCCAGTAACCCAACAAAAACAGAAAGTTCTCAAACTCCACATAATAGGCCTTGTGCCCAATATATGCCACCACCGACCCGACGACACCAACCGCCAACGCCGCCATCCACCGCTTCACGGGCACGTTGACGACCAAAGCTGATAAAGACCCCGAATAGATATTCAACACGTTGGCCGTAATCGTTCCCAGTATCACGGCCAACAGTGTGACCACCACCAGCCAATGCGGATGGATCGCGTCAATGAGTCCCACGGGATTGGTCCCCGCCGCCGCGACCGGGAAAATGGTCGCCAACGCCACTCCCACCAACTCCAGCCAGAGCGCTGCGACGAAGTTGGCACCTGCTGCATTGCCGAACACCCATAGAGATTTTGTTGCTTTGGGCAAATATCGCGTATAATCTGACCCGTATACCGCCCATCCCAAGAGGTATGACCAGGCCAGCCCTACCGCTTCAATGATGCCGCCGGTGATACCCGTATACTTGCCTAAAACCGCCGTACTAAATGGTAGGGTGTAGTGCGCGTGCGAAAACGCGAAGATCGACACGCCGATGAATACCAACGTTAAGAGTCCGACCATCCACCGCTCTACGGCGTGGATCATGTTATAGCCGTAGACGGCAATAACCACTTGGATCAAAGCCATAATGATTAGCGCAATCAGAAAATCGACGTGAAACAAAAACGTAAACGCGAAGGTTCCGAGAACCGTGTTGACAGCAAACCACAGCGCACCGGCCACCAGATTGAAGATACCAGGTAGAAAGTTTCCCAAAAATCCAAACGGTGCCCGCGAATGTACCATTTGCGGCACGCCCAGACGTGGGCCAAACGTCGAGACCAGACCTAATACCAATGCACCGAGGACATTGCCGACAATGAGGCCAATAGCCGCCTGCCAAAAACTTAATCCGAACAACGACACAGCCGCCACCCCCGTGGTCAGCGTGGCCAACTCGACATTGGCGCCAAACCACAAGGTAAAAACCGACGACACCCTACCGTGCCGCTCTGACTCTTTAATGTGCTCAATGCCGATCGGTTCGACTTGAACTATTTCTTCGCCATAGCGTGCTTCAGCTTGATCTATCGCCATAACTTTTTCCCCCATCTTCGTTATTTACGAAACACGTAGAAGGCGAACATTAAAAGACATCATAGCGTAATTTGTTCGGATTCGCCAGTTTTGGTCATCGGATTAGGATAAACTTTTTGGCGTCTAGTCATTCCCGAGTCCCCAAGGCCGCCGAAAAACGGTATCATTTGTGGCAAGCATTGTTGAGAAAGGCGGTTGGTCGAGTGAATTCCAGCGTATTTCGCGAATATGACATTCGCGGCTTAGTAGACGTGGACATGAATCGCGACGATGTGGTGCGTCTGGGTCAAGCCTTCGGTACTTATCTGCGCGAGCGGGAGGTGCAAGAAGCACTCCTTGGCTGGGACAGCCGCACGTCCTCGCCCCTGTATCGCGATGCGATGACTGAGGGATTACTGGCAACGGGAATTCGGGTTATTGATATCGGACAAGTCACCACGCCGATTTTCTACTTCGCTCGCGTTCACTTCGATCGGGAAGCAGGCGTGATGATTACGGCAAGTCACAACCCGGCCGAATATAACGGCTTTAAGTTAGCCTATGGGAAATCCACCATTTATGGTGAAGACATCCAGGACGTGCGCCGGATTATGGAAAAAGGCATATTTCAGGAAGGCCGGGGCAGTCGTACCGAAGCCAATCCCGTTCCCGCCTATCTTGCTATGCTCAAGGAAAAGATCCGGCTAGGCCCCCGTCCCGTCAAAGTCGTGGTCGACTGCGGAAACGGAACACCCAGTCTCTTTGCCGAAGAGGTCATGAATGCTTTTGGGGTACAAACCATACCCCTTTATTGCACATCCGACCCAACCTTCCCCAATCACCATCCCGATCCGGTTGTCGCCAAAAACTTGCAAGACCTCATCAAGACCGTTCAAGAAGAAAAGGCCGACCTGGGTGTCGCATTTGATGGCGATGGCGATCGCATTGGCGTGGTAGACGATCAGGGTAAGATTATTTGGGGAGACCGCCTCATGATTCTTTACTGGCGAGAAATTGCCGCCAAGTACCCCGGCACCCCGGCGATTGTCGAAGTAAAATGTTCCAAGACCCTCTATGACGAGCTGGAACATTTGGGCGCCAAGCCCCAGTTTTATAAGACGGGCCACTCGCTTATCAAGGCGAAAATGCGGGAACTCAATGCGGTGTTTACGGGAGAAATGTCGGGTCACATGTTTTTTGCAGACGAATACTATGGCTACGACGACGCGTTTTACGCAGCCGGTCGCCTCTTTCGCATCTTGTCCCAGACCGATCAACCGCTATCATCGCTACTCCACGATGTGCCCAATTTGCCTTCAACCCCCGAAATTCGCGTCGATTGCCCCGACGACAAAAAATCTCTGGTGGTTAGCACCCTCCAAGATTACTTCAAAAGCAATCTGGACGTTAATGTCATTGACATCGACGGTCTACGAGTGGTGTTCTCATTTGGCTGGGGGCTCGTACGCGCTTCCAACACGCAGCCCGCATTGGTAGCTCGTGCGGAAGCCGACTCTGAGGAGCACCTAAAGGCCATTACGGAGAAAATCGACGAGGCCGTGGGGGTTTTCCCCTTCCTGGATCCGATTGACTGGTCAGGGAATTCCATGTAACGCCACCAATTCCAGAGTTTGACGGCATTCCCTCTGATCGAACCTTGAGATAGGCCGTCCGCGATGGTATGGTGCCATAAAGACCATGCGACAATTTAGATGCCGGTTTGTGTAACCATTTCGACACGACGGCGTTATGAGATTAAGAGCACTTGACAGAGGAGCGAAACATCCATTGCGGACATCATCTATTGCCGCCATCATCGTAGCCATCATCGTCGTGTTAGGCGTCGTCCAAGTCGTCCGTCCCGTAGCCCCCACCACTGTGGCCACGGCAATTCCGAGTTCCCCCAAAATTTCTGGCACTACCCCCCCGATGCCTTGGCCACGCGGTGTCCAAGCCGATGCGGAAGTCACTGGTATCGGAGCCTGGCCCGAACAAGGTCCATCCAGCCCCATTCCTATTGGGAGCCTCGCTAAAATGATGACCGCCGACTTAGTTCTCAAGGCACACCCGCTAACGGTGGGCCAAAATGGCCCGAACCTCACGGTCACGCCGCAGGATGCCGCAATCTATCAGCAAGATAGCTCAAGTCATCAGTCGGTTATGTATGTAAAATCCGGCGAGAAACTCTCGGAGTTTCTGCTGTTGGAAGGCCTTTTGGTTCCCTCCGGCAACAACATCGCCACCATGCTGGGTAACTGGATTGGGGGCAACACCGCCCACTTCGCCCAAGAGATGAACGCGACAGCCAAATCATTAGGGTTGCATCACACCTATTACCACGGCCCAGTCGGCCTGGATCCTGCCACGGTGAGCACCGCCGCCGACCAAATGCGGCTTGCCACTATCATGATGCAAAACCCAATCTTTCGAGAGATTTCGGCCATGCCGCAATTAAGCGTGCCGGGTCAAACGCCACTAGACTACAACTACAATAATTTGATCGGGCACCATGGTGTCATCGGCGTCAAAACCGGGTCCACCACACAGTCCGGCGGTTGTGTCGTGTTAGCTAAGAACTTCCGCGTAGGCACCCACACCTATACGGCGTATTCGTCGGTTATCGGTGTCAATCATGTGAACCAGATTCAGGCGGCGCTCAACGATGCCTATCCCCTTCTCAACGCTGCCGGAAAAGCGATTGGCAGCCACACGGTCATTAGCCAAGGAGAAACCGTCGGTGCCATTAAGGTGCCGTGGCAGTCCTCCATCCCCTTAGTCACCGCCAAGTCCGCCAAATTTATCGGATGGGCCGGACTCCACTACAGCCTGCATCTTACCACACATGTTCCTAAAGGCAACACGCTGGCGGCGGGAACTGTGGTAGGTTCTCTCACCGCGAAACTCGGAACCCAGACAGTGACCGTGCCGGTTAAGACGGCCGCAAACTTGAATCCACCATCCATCCCCTATCGTTTGACACGGTAAGTCGCTAAAACCATGAGGCCCGATTTCAGGACACTGTGTCCTGAGTCGGGCCTTTTGATGATACTGGCCACGCTATCCTCGGTGCGATTCATAGCGTCTTATGCGGGTGATAACTTTTGACCAGGCGGTTACCTTCGGAAATCATCGCACGCGCGGGCATTCGTGTCACTAAGACCGCTAGCCTTTGTGGGGGTGGCCATCCGTTGTTGCGTATAATGAGGACCCAAGGGCTGTGGCTTCGCGCGGAGGCTCTCTAGCATCTGCGGTCATCGTCACCGGAAAGTTCCAATTGCCTCTAAGCCGCTAACCTTGTCGCCTTCTTTTCCGTTATCGTAAGAAGCGGGGTGAATATGATGCGTGTGATCCTGGCAGAAAAACCCTCAGTGGCTCTGGATATTGCCAAGGCACTGGGGAAGCCCGAACGACACGAAGGGTATGTCATGGTGGGAAACACCGCCATTACATGGGCGTTTGGCCATCTCGTGAGCCTTGCGGCTCCCGAGGTCTACGACGCTGCCTGGAAAAAATGGAGTTGGGCCACGCTGCCCATGCTACCGGAGTCTTTTAGACTCGAGCCCCTTACAAAAACGAAGGCACAACTTAATATCATAAAACGATTGTTTCGAAACGCAGATCGGGTCGTGGCGGCGACAGACGCCGATCGCGAAGGCCAGTATATCTTTGCCACGATTGCAAGCGTCGCCGGGCTATCCAAACCCGTCGACCGCCTGTGGCTGTCAGAGAATACCCCACCGGCCATTCGTAAGGCGTTGGCCAACATGAAACCCAACACCGCCTACGATGACCTTGCACGCGCGGCAGCCGCGCGATCACAAGCAGACTGGCTCGTCGGTCTCAACGCGACCCGGGCCTTCTCCTTGAGACACGGGCAACCCGGCCACCCTCTGAGCGTGGGGCGTGTGCAGACCCCCACACTGCGTCTCATTGCTGACAGAGACAACGCCATCGAGGCCTTTCAGCCAACACCGTACTGGGAATTGCATGTGACTTTTCACTCGGGTCCGGGTCAGTACGTCGGACGATGGTTAGGCCCTGACAAAGAGCATCCGCACCGCGTCCGGTCCGAAGACGAAGTCCTAAGGCTCGCCGCGAAAGTTCCGGCGGGAACCCTCGGCCAGATTTCGAGTGCGGACACCAAGCGGGTGACTGTGCGCGCCCCCCTGTTGTACTCCCTAAACGACTTGCAAAAGGATGCCAACCGGCGGTTGGGATTGACCGCCCAACAAACCCTCGATGCGGCCCAGCGACTCTACGACAGCCATCTCATCAGCTATCCCAGAACGGATGCGCAGCACATCACTAAAGAGATTTCCAGGGAGCTGCCGACCCGACTGCGGTCACTCACCATCGGCACGCCCGACGTACGAACCCAAGCGCTGGCGGGTGCCGCCACAAAGGCTTCCCGCATTATTAACGACGCCAAAGTCAACCAATCGGGCCACTATGCCATTATCCCAACCGGCCAGGTGCCGAGCGGCCGGCAGTCGGCCATCGATAGGGGCGTATATGAGTTGGTGTGTCGACGATTTTTGGCAGCGCTCTTGCCGGATGGTCAGGACGAACGCACTACGATAATCACTACGGCGAACGGGGAAGCATTCCGCACCACGGGTACGGTGATTGTTAAGCCCGGATGGCGCCTAGCCTTGGAACCAATTCCGGAGGTTGACGATCAGGCCGCTGGGGACTGGGAGACGTCGATTCCACCTGGCTTGAAAGCAGGCCTAGAGGCCATGGTAACCGACAGTGAGACGAAGAGTAAACAAACCAAGCCCCCCGCCCGGCTCAGTGATGCGGCATTGCTGTCCCTAATGGAAAAGCATGGTCTTGGCACGCCGGCTACCCGGGCGCGGATCGTGGAGCTGCTTTTAATTCGCGGTTACGTGGAGCGCCAGAAAAGGATCTTGCTCTCGACGAGAAAAGGTCGGCATCTCTTGAAACTCGTCCCCGACCTCCTACAAAGCCCCGAATTAACTGGCCAGTGGGAAGCCCGCCTTGAGGCCATCGCCCATGGGGAGGGCCTGGCAGACACATTCATGGCGGGCATCCGGGAGCTCACACGCTCCGTAGTCGACGTGGCCAAAGGCCAGTCGACCGAAGCTTTATCCACCATGATCACGCTTGGGCCTTGCCCTAAGTGTCAACAGGGGAGCATCCAGGACACTCGTAAGGGGTGGGCTTGTTCACGTTGGCGTAAGGGTTGCGATTTCGTTATTTGGAGCACGGTGGCCGGCAAAAAACTCACCGAAGCCCAAGTGAAAATGTTGGTGGCCGGACGCACGACCGCTGAACTCAAGGGGTTCAAGAGCAAAGCAGGGAGAAGCTTTGCCGCGCGGCTGCAACTCGACGAACAGTTTCGCGTGGTGTTCAAGTTTGGCGCAAATTCTCAACAGCAGACTCCGGGGCGGACCAAGAAAACGCGCGCATGAGAAGACTCCCTGTCAACCACCCCAACCTAAAGGCCGGAGCTTGTAAAAGCTCCATCGCATGACTAGTCCCAGCCGTCAGCATTGGCAGCGCTCTGGGATTCCCCAGAACGCGGGAGGCGAACGGCTCCGTGCGAAAGGTCATGGCACCCGACGATGCTTTTCCAGTCGCCAGCCCTGTCGTCCGTAACTAAACGCGAACTCGGAGTAGAGGGGGGATTCCGGGGGGTCGTGTTGCGGACCCCACAAGCCTTTGAACCTGGCCGAGGAGAGACCTCGCATGCGCGGGACGTTAACCAGCCCCTTACGGGGAAGATAAAAGGATCCGCATGGTTTTCGTCTTAGTTCAGCACAAGAAACCGCTCATGCGGTGCTCAGAGAAGTGGGCCTGGCAACTCTTGGACCGACCACGCGCCGTCATTCACAAGATTGCGCTTTTAGGATTCGTCTGAAAGACCGCCGCGTCGACGACGCCCCGTCTGCCCAGTGGGAAACCACCCGCCTCGAACGGGTTCAACGTCAATGAAAGCCCCGCTCCAAGATGCCGCCGCCATGAATGCCACACGCTGGCGGTTGTATGAACGGTTAAGGCAACCGGTTTGCCCGTCGAAGGCAGGTCGGGTGGCCGCACCAAAATGGCAGGAGATTGGGGCCCGGGAGGTTACGACTTTCGGGCGGAACGGCACTGGCAAACCCGAACATCCGGGGAGCGCCGACACCGAGGCTTGGCTGACCGATGTGCCGACGTTTGGTAATACCGTACCGGATTTGCCCAGATGGCGCCCGCACGTGGTGGTGGTCATGGGAGCCCGAACGTACAGTGCGGGATTCGACATCTTGCTGACCCTAAAAGACCTCGGGGCGCACCACGTCGGCGTACCGACCTCGCAGGCACCCACCTGTTTCATAGACGTTCTCCGATTTACCTTGCCGCATTCGCAATTCACCGGGATCATATCGTTCAAGCAAAGTCCGTCCTTGCCCGGATTAAACCCCGCGGTTCACCACCTGGAACCCGAAATAACACTCACATACGACCCGATTCGGACCTGTCAATTTGATACCGTCGCCGGTGTTCGCCTAGCCCTGGACGCCATCCACTCTGGCCGATGGGAGGCGTTATGCGTTTTGGCACGCAAGGATTGGAGGCGAGAGTGCCCTAAGAAGTGCCACGGGGTTCGGACAGCCCCGCGAGGACTTCCCGTCAGTTGAGTTCTTTGACCCTGGGGAACCGCCTTTTCCATAACCTGGAAGGTTCCATGACAAGCAGAATCCATGATTTCATTGTTGCGCCATGCTAAACCTGGCCATCCCTCATTGGAAAGTTCTGCTATCGCTGGAAAACAAGCGCTATATCAGCTTCTCGGCACCGTTCATGAGAAGTGGGTCAAGAAAAGAGGAAACCGCGTCAAAAAGGCGAAAACGGGTGACAAGAGGGCAGGTGACATGTTGGTCCAGCGCGCAGTATTGAAGTGGGGTAGTGCCATAGTTTTAGCTTATCTAGCTGCCTTTTACGGGGTTGATGCCGTGGTGCGCATTATATCGCGCCATCCCATCCAGACTCCTGTATCCCTCGGGCTTGCTATTCTGACGGTTATCTTGTCCACCCGAGCACTCTGGTTCTCCGCGAAGTGGTCCTGGCCCCTATCGTTGATCGCCGTCGGTGGTTTGGCCATTAACTGGCATCCTCTCATTCTGTTGATGCTGTTGATGGGTCTCGCCACGCTGGCTGCCCTGCGCTGGTATCGCCCAGGTAGCAGAACCGTCCTGGCACGACGGCTTTTGGCCCCCTGGCCCGTCGCTTTAGATCTCCCCGATCGCTTCTTGCATTTGCATGTACTCGGCCCCACCGGGTCCGGCAAGTCTTCTTCCGTATTAATGCCGCTCATCGCTCAGGATCTGGTCAAAGGGTACGGTGTGCTGGTGTTGGAGCCCAAAGGCGATCTGACCAAGGCCGCCTACCATCGAGCTCTTCAAGCCAACCGCGCCATTATCTGCTTTAATCCCTTGGATCCGGATTGCCCCCACTTAAATCCCTTAAGTGGTCCCAGTGACGCCGCGGCCGAAGGCTTGGCCGGGTGCCTTGACCAATTGAGCGCGGGTAGTCACCCCTATTACGCGGTGTCTAGCCGTGTTCAATTGCTCCATGCGGTCCGGGTTATCAAGACGTGTCTGGGAAACGACGCCGACATCGGCCATGTACTGGAATTCTTTCGCAACACGGCCTTGCAAAAGAAGATGGTGGTTCAATCCCAGGACCCAGCGGCACAAGCCTATTTTCAAGAACAGTGGGCCCGCACCGCCTCCCAGAGCCGCGAGGATCGCCAAGGGCTTTTGAACCGCCTCGAACTATTATGGGCCAACCCTTCAATCCGCCGCGTGCTTAGCGCTCCTCACGACTTCACCTGGGATGAGGTCTTAAGAGATCGGTGGGTAGTACTGGCCGGTCTCTCCTTGGCGGAACTCGGGGACTCCGCCCGGGCGCTGGGCAATCTTCTCTGGCATGGAATGGCTCAATCCGCCTATCGTCGCAATCCCACCACGGCGCATCCACCATTCTTCGCCTACCTCGATGAATTTTATCAGTGGGTCAGCGACGACTTAGGCGACTTCTTGGCATTAGCCCGAGGATATTCGGTAGGACTGACGTTGGCTCATCAAGATCTGGGACAGCTGTCGAAACCCCTGCAGCAAGCCGTTATCGCCAATGCTCGCCACCGCATCATTCTGCCTGGCAGTGCCGCCGAGGATGTTCACCTGTTCCGACGACAAGCTGAGCCCTACGGGATAGAGGAGCGTCTCCGTTATTTAAAACGCGGTCGCGCAGTAATACAAACCACCCAGGGAGGGCGCCTCAAGCGTCCCTGGGTAGTACGTCTGGCCCACCACCCGTTGGGGGAGGTGTCGTCCTCTGGATCGTAATCTGGTAGCGACCCTAAAGGCCACCGGGTTCGTCAGCCGCGATCAGTTGAATCGGTACTTTAGGACGGATAGTACGTCAACGCGGTTGGAGTCCTGGATGGTTCAAACTATCGAAGGCCTTTGGGATATTAATCGCTTTCATGGACGGCGGCATCTGGAACACTGGACCTTTCAATCCGAGATTTACTTGATACTGGCGCACCTTCTGGAAAGTTGGACCTCCCATGTGGATGAAAGCTTCGAGGTGATGCCCGATGCCCTTATCACCCTGCAGGGCGTTCCCCATCCCATTGCTTTGGAGGCGGATACCGGCAAGGAAAACCAAGACCAGTGGCTGGATAAGCTAGCGCGGTACACGGCCACCCCCCGAGAATGGCATATCTTGGTCATCGCGCAAGGAAAAACTCTGCGCCAAAAGCGACTGCGATCTTGGCTTTCTAACTTCTCCCCACGTCCTTGGCTTATAATACCCGCCGATGCGCTACTGTTAGAACGCGACTGGTCGTGGACCTCACCGTTACCAGTTGCGCCGACGCCCGTCATGCCTCCCGTCCATCAAACCCTATACCTTTATCAAGGCCAACCCATCGAACCGACTGTGGCGCAACAGGGTCTAAAAAATGGTGATTGGCATATTGCCGCCCGAGAACGCCGACGGGCCACCACAATCTTGTTCTTGGAAGGCCGCGGCTTCACGATGTAGGCAACAACACCCCTAACCAGGACGCAAGCCATTTCGAAATCATTGGGGCGGTTGCGTGGTTTGATACACATAGTTCGACGGAATTGCCTGGCACGCGGGTCACCCCCGTGACGGTGACGCGTCGGGGCAAGGACTTGACGACACTCACCATTCGGATTGATGGCCAAGGCATGGCCCGACTGAAAACGGTGGCCGATCAAAAAGGAATAGGTTATACCACGATGGCCCAGATGTTCCTACACCAAGAACTGCAACGAGAATCACTCTGATGACACGGTTCGCAACCGAGTCCATGAGCTCATTCGGATATTCAATTAGACACCGACTTTGCGCGTCTTGTGGTTGAACGCAATGCGCGCGCATTGCCCTTCCTAGGCCACAAGACAGGATGGGGTCAAGTCCCACGGGGATTCCCTTCGGTCACGGGCGGCGGCCTTTTGGCCGCCTTTCGAGGTTTTTCTTTCGTGCCTTGGGTTTCGACGTAGCGTTTCACCGTCTCCAGCGACGCTCCATCGACACTCCCGACATAATAGGCGCGATGCCAAAAGTATGGCTTCCAATAAAATTTTGCTAGATGATTGGCAAATCGGGTGCGCACACAGCGCGCACTAGCGAATTTGAGATTATTGATCAAGATGGAGATATTGAGCGCCGGATGGATGCCCACCACAAGATGAACATGATCAGCCTTCCCACCGAATTCGATCAGCTCACAGCGCCAATTCGCGAGAATCGCAGTAAAGGCGTCTAACAATTCTGGCGTCAAGGTTTGATGGCGCTATTTGGTGATAGAGATTTCATCCTTGGTGTATTAGGCCCGCGAACATCTGTATGGATTCCCCTTATTGAGCTGCGTGAGCCGTTCGTAAACCCGCAATTGTGTAGATCTCTCCCGGGTTGTGAGCCATGCGTCAAATCTTTTGGCCAATTTTTCGCAGATTGTCCGACGGAACCGAGAGTCACGACGATAGTGTGGCCGATAAGCTATAATGGAGACAACTTGAAAATCAGTGAGTAATCAAAACCGTGGTGAGTTGAATCAGGGTTTCGATTGGATATGCATAAGGAGGGACCGTGCGATGAAGTTTTGGCAGGCGTTTGGCCATCATGTCAACGAATCCGGTGTAAACGAGGAACTCCAGGCCTTCCGCCGCGTAGGCGGTCAAGTATTAGATGTGTTTGACCAATTGAAGTCGGTGGCCGTGCCGACTGCACATGCATACATCCACATTGCGAGATGCTTGGAACTATTTGCTGATACCCTAGTAGAGCCGTACAGTGAAGCCGGTTCTGCGCAAGCGGAACCGGGATGGGTCGCGCATCAAGCGCTGGCGCTCTATCATCCCATCCCCGAGTTGGTAATCGCAGCCAAACAGGAAGCAATCGACCCCGATGGTACACGGGATGTCGACTTGCCATGGATTGCAAGCGGGCGTGTATTCAGCGTGGAACGAGAGAGTCCCAACACGCTGAAACTCTATATGTCCGCCGTCAAGAGCGCCATGGACCACGTGGAAGTCTTTTTATCAGAGGTGGGTAACCCCCGCCAAGCCCGGCTATATTGGGCGGAAGCCACCACCAACTTCGATTCGGCCCGCTATCTCTTTCAGGACAATCCATCCATGACGCTGCATGACAAGGCGGCCATGGATGATTATCTATGGACAGCTTGGGGCTACACCATCGGAGCTGTTCAAGAAGGTGCCGTCCCGGGAATTTTTGATGAATTGGATATCGATACCGTCCTGGAGTCGCGCACCCACCCACACCCGGGCCGTGAGCACGGCCGCGACACTAGCCAAGGCACTCCCCTGGTCTTTTTGGATTCCGTTCAAACCGTGGCTAATCGCTGGGACCGATTGGGCCACCACTAAATGGTCGGCAGACACGCTTTCCTCACGTAGATAGTAATCTCGTCCGCCCACAACTTTCAGGGCGACCCCGCCAATCGGCTAACATTCTATCAACCATCCCGGCCTGAAGGCTGGAACGGGATAGGTCCTTATCAGGCCGAGTTTTCGCAAGAGGGCTTCGTTCGAAAGGTTCTGTCGTCCGTGATAAAATGCGGACCGGGTAGAGCAAGCGGCCCCCCGTCGGGGACTTCCGAGGGTCGTGTTGCGAACCTCACAAGTCGTTAGACATGGGGCGAGGAGAGATGCTGCGTTACCCGCCTCTTATAAGGCAAAGGAAGCACCAGAATAGTTTTGGAGTCGTCACGATGCTAATGATGATGATTTGGGGGCGTATGCACCCTAAGATGGCGGACGTTCCATCCCTCTTCTTGCCATTTATTACGCGTTGGGAAGGAGGAGGGGCGGTGATGCGAGTCGTTCAGGTCGAGCCGCATGCGGCGTTCAAAATTTGGGTCCGGTTTGACGAAGGAACAAGCCGAACGATCGACCTGCAGGAGCTGTCTGGTCGCGGGGCGCTCGATGTGTGGGAAGATAGGCGTTTCCTTGAATCCATGCACATTAATGACGCTGGGGCGGTGGAATGGCCGTGCGACGTCGACTTGTGCCCTGACTCTTTGTACTTTCGGGTGACGGGGAAATCCCCCGAAGATTTGTTCCCGGATTTGCGGACCATGCGGTCTGATGCCTGAACTCTGTCGATTCGATGGCATCATCCAGATGTACTATGACGACCATAACCCTCCTCATTTTCATGGCTCCTCGAGCCCCCGGGTTGTTCGCGCAGTGGGCGGCGCAGCATGAACGTTGCACATCGTCTGGCAGAGGGCCAAGGCTTTAGAAATTCCGGGGTCCATCGTTCCACGGCCCTAGAGAAGAACCTTCGCAGAGTTAATGATGCAGTTTTGGGGGGCGTTAGTACCCTAAGAGGCGATCGGGCTCTACCCCATTTGCCAACAATCTTCGCCACGGCAATTGCCGCGATCAGCCTCAAACGCCGCAGTTTTCACGCCGCGCCGGTCTGATGAACTTTTTTGTGATGTCGGCAGGAATCCCCACCCTGTATCGCGAAATTACGTATAAATTGTCGGTTAGAAATGGTGGGACACGAAGGATGGAGATTAAAGGCGACCGACGCGGGCTTCGCCTCATCGCGAAGCGCTTTTCGTCTCATGACGATTTTATTAAAGAACTCAAGAAGACCTTGGAGGATAACCGGGACTTTTTTGGCAAAGCCAGTCTCCTGGTCGAGGTTCCCGGTGCGGTTCTAACACCCGAACTTTTTTCTTCGGTGAGCAATCTCTTTTCAGAATTTCCACAGCTAACGCTGAGGGGCATTCAACATAATGATGTCCAAGACCCAGTCGCTGTGGATTCGCGCGGGTCAGATATGATAGCGCCCCCAAAAGTAGTTCGTCATACCATCCGCTCAGGCCAACGCTTGAGTCACCCCGGCGATCTGGTTATTGTCGGTGATGTAAACCCTGGCGCGACCATCACAGCCGGCGGTGATGTGATGGTATTCGGATGGCTAAGAGGCACCGTATATGCGGGCCAACCCGAGGATGCCACGCGGACAATCTACGCGCTTCGATTCGATGCGAGTCAGATACGGATCGGCGAAGCCATGGCTTTGGGTAATCCCGAGGGCAGTGGCAATCCCGAGAAGGCGTTGATTGAAGATGGACAGTTGATTGTCCGCCCTTGGCACGATGTTCGGCTTCCCGAAGCCATCACCCAAGAACGGAGTGCCTGGTCCGATCGATTTTCCTCTGCCACCAATTCGTAGCAGGACACTTTAAGTGCGAGGTCCAGACTTATTGATGCCTTGAGGGCGTAACGTGACGTGGCATCGGGATGCTTGGCGATAATCGCACGCATTGGCAAGCCACCGATCGCTGAACAATAGCAGCACGCATTGTGCTGATACCCATCGCGTCACGGAGCAACCCGCGACACCCATGCGCCCAACCCTAGTCTTGATACCGCGAGTTTGCCTGAAGCCTGCAAAAGGCGGAAAACCCTACACTTACGGGTTCGTCCCATAACGTGTCTAAGAATGGCCGCGATAGGCTACCGGACCCTCATTTGGATTCATACCTATCAAACGCGCCTTTCACATCGGTGGGCTCTCAATGGGTAACCGACGTAGTTCTATTACGTCCCAAGCTAATATCCTTGACATCCCGACGGATTTCCCGTCCGCACCGATATTCCCCGGCGTATGGTGTATTTCCCCACGCATTTGGCAGAATCTTCGGATGATCGTCAGTGAATCTGACGGCTTGGTGCATCGTAGCGCGAGGCCTCGGAGGCGCCAGATCCAACATAATTCGGAGGCCTTGGGTTAGCGCCTATGGGCGTTAATCCCCCCTAAGGAGTCATGAAATTTTAACCTACGACTTCTGAGCGATCGGCATTGACATGGGGCCGGATAACATAGTTCCACTGTGAATTTTGATCGGCGGGTCGTTCAA
>JAJZXX010000184.1 GCA_021806205.1 Bacillota bacterium
AAAATCTCTCGAAACCGGTAGTTTATGCCAGTCCGCAGCAAGCATGACCTCCCATTGAGCGGCCGGTGATTTCCGATCGCTGTCACTGGCACCCCACGCAAAATAAATTTTTGGACAAGCTCCTAGATGAAGTGCCGTGGCTATGGCCCCAAACGTCATAGCAGCCACCGCATAACCCATCGCAATCGGGCTCAAGATAGTCAACCATTGAAAATTCTGCCGTTCGCGGTGCCATAAAGTCATAGACAGGAGTCAACCCTGTTAGAGGTTGCGGGTAAAGGCGCATGCATCGCGGTGGTGCCCTCCAAAGTTTTCCTCGAGAATAGCATAGTCATAGTGGGCACCTACTAACTCCTGTGGAGATGAATCCCTAATAAAAGCCCAGCGGGTCGCGGGCCAGGAACAGCTATACCCCCCGAATAAAAACGCTATGTTTAATAGGTTACGCTCCATGATACGGAGTTTTGTGAGTAGCCACCCCATCCTCCTCCGTAGTTGGTGCTGCCCCAACCTGGGAGGTCGTAGTTTTGACCGCCCCCATCCCCCCAACCGTTGCGGCTGGGCTGTTGAATGACCCAAGTGGGTCCACTGGGTGAATTGGCGTGCGACGGGAGCGATCCGTATACGGTATTGACCGTCACGCGATTTCGTGTGGTGCTGGTAGCGGGCTCTGCCAGCAGTTGGCCCGACTGACTATAGAGGCCGATGGTTTGCAGGGAATTCGGATTCATACGGGATAACGGGACCCCATTGGCTTTGGCGTGACGCATGGTGGTGGCCCTAACCGGGGCGAGGGGAGCGACCCCGTGGTTGGTGGTGGGGGCTTCGGTAATCCAGTCGGCCGATTGTTGAACGCCCCGAGCTTGGGACTTTGTCAAATGGACCACCTTATCGATGACTGGCTTATTTTGACCTCTGATCGTGAGTAAAAGTCGCCAACGATCGAGACCGTCGGGCTTAATGTGGGCGGTGATCAAAGCACCAGTCGGGACCGTGGCCACTTGTACGGCCGACTGCGGCAAAGTTTCCCAAAAGACGGTGGTGGACGGTTGACCAGCCGCGTTGGCCGTTGTAATGGTGCCTACTTGAATGAGCGCATTGGCACTCGTGCCACCCAAACCAACCCACTGCGCGATGGCACTGTTGGAACTTTGTGGGATGCCATTAAAGCCAGGCACGGCCCACGACGCATGGACACTTCGTTCGCTGGTACCTTGCTGGACGACTCCGGCCCAATTAAGAGAGGTAGCGTCGACGCTCGATTCCGTTGCGGTCGACGAACTCGTGGAACCGGATTCATTAGGCTTGACCCGTCCCCATGGCGAGACATTTTTGGGAGACCAATTCACGGTTCGCGAACGCGCGGATGATGGAAATCCCTGGTGTTGGCCCGCATCGAGAATTTTGGGCAGGGTATGTCCTATCTCAAAGACGGTGATGCCTAGCGCGGCCAGCGTGACCATGCCGAATGACGTTTTGAAAAGGCCCATGTTGCCCACATCCTCTTGCTACAGGTTTGGCCCTATTAAACCCCACAAATGTTACCAATCCGTTACGTGAAGAAGACTGTTGCCATATTGCGGGTGTTGAGGAGGGTGCTGACAATGGAGGGTATGACGCGAAAGTCATGGATGAGGAAGTCAGGAACAATGTGCGAGGGCGACAGGGGATCGATGCGGTCCGTTTCCGGCATGGTTGAATCGACCAACGCAGATCCTGCGCCCGCGCGCTGAGCACAGAGGACATCGTGTGTCAATCGATCCCCGATGTGCAGCAAAATGGGGTGTAACGATTTCATCATGGCGGGATCCGGTTTGGCTGTGCCGATGATATCTGGCGTCACAATGGCATCAAAGACATAATCCCACCCTAAGGCTTTAAGATAGGGGGACTGAAATGCTTTGAAGCCATTAGTGACCACAGCGAGACGCACGTCTAAGCGCTTGAGGCTCCATAACACCGTTTCAACGTGAGGCAACACCAAATTCCGGACAGTTGTCGCGTCTGGCTGGTCCGCTGGCGGGATGGGATCCAGTCCAAGCGTCTGGGCAATAGCAGACCAATCGAAGGATGCAACCCACTCGCCGCGAGCCCATCGCCGCTGACCCTCGTCGTGGATGGCACGTCTTAGAATGGTTGCATCAACATTCTGGTGATGGGCTTGTCGGGTGAGCCAGGGCAGAAAGTGAAGCCTCCAATAGGGACTTTTTATCAAGGTGTGGTCAAAGTCAAACGTAACCCACCACGGGCGCGACTTATTTTGGAGTGCGTACATAGACGACTAATTCTCGTTGGGGTTGAGTCAGCACTAAGTTCTGGCTCCGTAACAGTTCGAGATGCGCTAGGGTTTCCCCTATAGCAAAACGGAGTTGGTAGTCATCTAACGGCCGGGTAAACAAGAGTCGGGTCAAGGCGAACGCCGAAAGAGGTCCTTGGACCTCGAGGAATCCCAAGAGTTTGTCGTTGCGATGCTGATGGTGGATGATAAGTTCGGTCAGGCGTTGATGAACGCTCGGTACGATCGCTTCATGTGCGGGAAGGCCGATTGAATCGTTAAGGCTTTGCAGTTTTCGCAAGGAATTTAAGTAGTTGGCCAAAGGATTCGGATCACCTGTGGGCCAGAGGCTGACATTGGGGGTGATGCGCCCTAGCACCTGATCGCCGGTAAAGAGCACTTTGCGATCCGGAAGATAAAGGAGGCCTTGATGCGGAGTGTGTCCCCCTTGTTCGATAAAGACGAAGGCTTGATTGTCCCAGAGGGTTTGCTGTCCATCGGTCATTCGAATAAACTCTTTGGGTAGGACAATTGCTTCACGAAATATTTTGTCTAACACTGTCCAATGCTCTACTGTTTCTGTAGGCACGCCATGCTGTTGATAGAAGTCTCGCATAACCGCCAACTCTTCGGGACTAGACTCATGACCGATATAGCGCAAGGAAAACTCGGCTTCTTGGTCCATCATGGCTACGGGAGCCTCCACGCGTTCAGAGAGCCATTGAGCCAGCCCTATGTGATCGGGATGAAGGTGGGTCACAAAGATGTATTGTATCGGCGAATGATGGAGATCGAGGCTTTGGATGGCGCTTTGCCAGGCTAAACGTGCATCGGGTGTATCCATTCCCGCATCGACAATAATCTTTGAATCCCCCGCCTCGACAACATAGCAATTGGTGTAATGAACGGGCAGTGGGACCGGAATAGGAATCTGGGTAATTCCGGAAACTGGTGTGGTCAAGTCCATGTGATGCTCCTCAAAAAATTGATCTGTGCAACAATTGTAACAGACCTCGCGGCGCCAACCAAGTGTGTGTCGAAAAGAAGCAACAACCGGGCTTAACGCGAAGGCTCGGACCATGTTGATAGGATGACGGGCATAAGTTACGGAGGTGAGTTAATTGTGGGGTGGGGGCCAGAATTACGTTGCGAGACGCAACGTGGCAGAGCGCATTCCCACGTGGTTCACCTTTGACTACTTAGCCCACTCCCGCGCCAAAAGTGAGTAGCAGTGCTGATCTTGCACGCTGGCGCCAAACCAATAATGATCGCGCATCACACCGTCCAAATGGAATCCCAGCCCCTCCAATAAACGGATTGAGGGGGTGTTCCCAGAGGCTGTCGTGGCGTACAGTTTATTGGGCTGCCATATGCCGTCTGAAAACATGAGGAATAGGAAGCGTTGGACCATTTCTTTGCCATATCCATGATATCGATTGCCGGGCGGAAGATAGTACCCAAACTCCGCACTATAATTCCTGGGGTTGTAATCAAAGGCTGTCACTCGGCCTAGCGGCACCCCCGTCTCGTTGTCCCACAGTACAAAAATACGCAACGATCCACGGGTTAAACGGGTTGCCAGCGCCTCCATAAAGATGTCCCACTGGGCCAACTCCTCGACTGGCCGGCAGGTAAAGAACGCCCGGTCGGTCTCCTCCTGATCCCAACGGTACAATACTCGGTGGATATGGGTGGGTGTGTCGGTAATTTCCATCAATTCTCGATGCATGCCTGCCTCCTGATTGGTGTTGCGGCGTCACGCCAAACCAAAATATTCTTTCGATAAGCCCGCCCGAGAATCCTTTGATGCGATGGATTTCAGTGTTGCGACCTGATGTCAAACTGGCTTTATCGTCGAACGCTAGCGAGGAAGCCATATGAAGTTGGTGGGGTGCACCCCATTGGAACGCAAACACGGATTACCCCCAATCATGCGATCTCAGACGGAGGGACAGAACTGTTGGACATGAAATCTATAGCCCAGAGGTTTGTCCGATTTGCGGAAGATGGATGCCGGGATTCTAGTCCCCTATATGGATATTTATCCCGGAGAATCGCCGGAGAATGTGCCTTGTTGGAGTTAGGTGTATATAACCGAGTGGGCCATCCGCGTGCTACTATGGTATTCACCGCGGTTCATACCTCTTCTTGGGAGGTATAGACAGCCCTTGCAAAAGTTCTGCCCCAGCATGACGGAAGATCCGGCGGCAGTGGGTGCCCGCCTTCGCGGCCTTTCGCCTTGAGTATGAGGGCGAGATCGTGAATCTCTTAAGCGAGCGCCGCGTGCAAACCAATGAAGTGGGTCGATGCACCTATTTGTACCCGACCTTTTGCTACATCTATTGCCGGGTGGGCCAACCCTTATCAGTGATAGAAGTGGGTTTGAGTGCTGGCTTACAACTCTTGTGGGTTCGATCCCAATACAGCTATGATGGTAATCGCTGGTGGGGAGATGTCGAGTCTTCCGCGCTGCTCAGATCCCGGCTCAGGCAGGGGTCACTTAACGCCTTGATGCCGAATAGCCATCCCGTGGCGCATAAAGTCGGCGTCGACTTGCATGCAGTCAACGTGAACATTCCTGACTAATATCTTTGGCTAAAAGCCTCGGTTTGGGGTGATCATCGCGAAAGACTGGCTCAACTGGACAGGGCTGTGACTGTCTTCAATCGGCATCCAGTCTCCTGTGAAAAAATACTTTTTCATCCTGGTGGGTGCGGGTCTGGGAAACCCCCGCATGGGGGTCTCTCTTGTGGAAGGCGACGGGGTTACCGTTTTACCCGATCTTTGCCGTAAAGCACCACCCCGGGCTGCGATCATTGTGGTGTACCATACCCATGTGGCTAATCAGTTTTCCGACACATTAAAGCATGGCCTTACGGCGGCAATCCAGAAAAGAGGCGCACAGCGTAACGTGGGGAACCTGTACAATCATATGGGGGATGATCTTCTGCATCTTGACCTCATCATTGACGGTGTCGATGACAACTATGTGGTTGGGCAACCCAACGGGCATGGTCGCTGGTTTGACTGGATTCTGCCACAATAGTCTTTGGTGGGATTCCCGGCTATCCCGTTGATCATCGTGGCAATGGTGGTGATCAACGGTGGTTCTTAAACGGAACCTCTAAAATACCGTCCGCAATTTCATCGAGGGAGAGTGCGATATGGTGGACCTTGGCGTGATCGGGCTATGTGTGCGTCCTAGCGATGGCGCGTTATTGATGGCGCAGCATACATGGGACCCCTACGATAACGGATCGACCTGGAAATTTGTCGGCGGTGGGGTGGAACCCGGGGAATTGCCCGAAGATGCCATGCGACGGGAGTGGCGGGAAGAGCTGGGGGTAGGCTTCACCGTCTTGGGATTGGTGGCCGTGTCCCACCGAGCGGAACCCGACCGCACCCACATCCTATACCTCTTTGACGGCGCCTGTGACTGGCGTGAGATTCAGGTCGACCACCAGGAACTGACTCGGTTTGGATGGGTTACCCGTCGCCGCCTTGCCGTTCTCCAGGCATATCGCCAGTTACTCAGTCCGCGCGACTATTTTCTCTCGCGGTACCTCCTAGAGGGAGGACATACTGAACGGATTAAACCAAGCGATTACCTGGCCCCCCAAGATGCTCACGATGGGATTCAGCGAACGGCATTTTATATCGCTGGGTATGCATATGATGGCGAGGTCTAGTCGGGCATGCGCATTAAACTGCTCAAAAACTGGTAGACCCTTCTAAGGCTCTTACGTCACTTCGACAAGTCTCGCCATTATTCCTTGCGCACGACACAGGAATTCATCAAAGTCTGGTTGACTGAAATGATCGCAGCGGCGACCGAACCTTGACGACCGACGTCGGTTCGTGTTGCATTTTTTCACGCGATAGTATGTATGGAGACTGGGGCCAGGCCATCTCAGGCGCCAATCACTCGGAGGGCCTAACCTCGGTTGGGCACGACATCGCGAACCCAATGGACTTTGTTTTTCGATGCCCCAATGGGGGCTGTCTCAAAAGGCTTTAGTCCTAAAATTTTCTCCCACTTGACCCCTAAAAATGAGGAGGAAAGTGACCTACTTCCTCCACTACGTGGGGTAAAAGGGGCACATTTTAGGGACGGCATCACGGCCGCCATACCT
>JAJZXX010000085.1 GCA_021806205.1 Bacillota bacterium
TCAGCTTATCTTTCGTAAGTCCTGTGGAGGTTCTGCCCTATTCCCTTATCCCTGGATGTATGGTGCCAATAACTACCATAAAAAGTCGCAAAGTCCACTTTAGGGTATGTCATTCTGCTGGCGTGCCTGCTCTATAGTCTGGTGGAACGTCGCTTGCGACGTTCGGGACTTCCCATTCCGTCACCTTTCCGTGGCATGCTCACGCATCCCACTGGCCATGAGATCGTGCGTCACCTCGAATCGCTCCAAATTGTCAGGGATCCCGATGGGCAACGGCATATTGCCCTCGAACCTCCATTGCATGCCACCTTGACAGCCGTCATGCAAGCTCTTGGAATGGAGGAGGCCGTTTTTACGACCCCTCCGCAATACGGCATTGCCACGACATCGACCATTTAAAAAATTATGTAATCTACCAGTTGTTGGGTGCGAAACGTGTGGTATGGCAGCACTCCGCAACATATATCCATGCGACGGGACGCGAAGCTCACTTTACTGTCCATTGGGTTCACAGCGGGCACACCGACGTTCCTTCTCGTTAGCTTCAGGGTTCAACCGATGGGCCATCGTAACCACAGACACCCATACGTGGCGAGTTAATCACCGGTAGTGTCATTCTCTCATCGCTATCCGACCAGCAGGCCTCGCAATACGGTTCAGGCTCCCAGTCCTCGACCATCAGGATTGTTGCCGGCTTTTCGCACACGAGACAGTTGATTTGAGGAAGATCGTTGCGTGCCAGGACCGCCAGGTTCTCGTCGTTTACTGGTGATACATTTTCAGCCAACCGTCGAATGGTGAGTTGCGTAGTCGAGCCAAAGTCGTATTCGTATTTCAAGGTTTCCGCGCTTTGCATCGCTTTCTTCAGAGATACATCCATTCCAAGCTCGGTGCTCCCCATACCAGGCAGGCCGGACTCCGGATGTTCGAGGTACATCACTGAGATGTCCGAAAACGCGCTCATATGACCGCAACACTCAAGCCACAGATTTCGAAGCGCCCAATCAACACTTAACAACGCAATCGATGCATCCGCTGTCACATAGACCCAAAAGAGACCGCTCCGGTCCTGCACCAAAAGAAGCATGTTACTGCCCAGACCTCTCTTGGCCAAACAGCTTTTGATATGCCGAGTCATCTGAGCCTTATTAAAAGTTTGCCCACATAGGCGGCATTGTCCACGAGTCGTCAACCTCATTTCCCTAACGCCCTCCATTGTTCGAGTTTACCAAAAGTCAAGGTTCGGCATGGCGCCATGGGCGGTCTGCTTGCACCACTCCAGCCTGGGCATCGCTAAGTCGCCCACAGTAACACCGTGCCATCAACCGTCAGCCATGTAGCCCAGGAGACATGCCCCACGTTTGCGCATAGCGCCCTGCACTCGAGCGCTATCGGGACGGGAACTCATCTGATTTTTCCTTAGCCCACCATGAAACGTCGGTCGAGGATGGCACCCGCATCCTTCTGTGTCGTAGGTATGTTCGGCGCTAATCCGGAAGTCCTGATCCTCCCAGTGCCTTAAAATCCTGATCAAAAGAGGCTACTTCCCACCCGCGTTGCTGGGCTAGTTCGGCTAAATACGCATCGGCAAAGTCGACCGCTCGCTCTCCAAACCGCCGAAGGGCCGCTAAGACTACCCCTTCTTCTTCGTTGACGACACCATCCATCAAGATGACTTGGGTCAGACTGTCGGTGATGGCGGAACGCTCGATGCGGTACACGGGACCGCGGAGCACATAACAACATTCCGCCACGATGAGGGGAGTCAGTATCAGACTCAAATCACCGGTCTCGGCCCTTTGAAAAATTTGCATCGCCGCTGGAGTTAGGGTCTCGTGGTCGTTTAATAGCAACCTCAAAATAACGTTCGCATCCAGAACCGCAGTGGTGGTCATTGGCGCTCATCCGACGGCTGGGAAGTTTGTGCGCGTTCGTCTTGCGCCTGACGGCGGGCTTCAGGGTAAGGCACGTATCGGAGACTCGGACGGTGGAGCCGACCGCGCAACCGTTCTGCCGTAGGCTTGGCGACAATATCAATCGCGACATGCCCATCATCCGTAACCTGGAATATTAGAATGTCCCCCACGTGTGCGCCTAAATGTTGACGAATCGCGCCGGGCAAGGTGATCTGATATTTAGCCGTGAGCCTCGATTTTTGAATCATACCGCAGATTCCTTTCCGACATTCGATAGTACTAGCATACCACAATATCAGATGGCGAATACAGTGTAAGGCAATATGCAGATTGCCTTCCTTCTCGCTCATTCCCTAGTAGACGGATCGAATTGGGTGCAATCACAATGCGGCTTAATCCTATCTGACCTTAATATGAAAAAACGAGGCATTTTCGCGTCGGCACGACCGTCCCACAAACGAAAGTTTTTGGCATACCCCAAACCAATGCTGAAGCGCGATGGTTGGTGTGCTGGGTGGTATAATAAAGCGAGAACAACGTGACCCTAAAAGGAGGTCTTCTTCAACTATGAAAGCCTCGGTGAAACGGCGGCGTTATACGGCCGATGATTTGGGGAGTGCCATCGCGTCGTTGGCCATCGAAGGACTCATGGTGACCGACGAAGATATTCGCGAGGTGCTCGTCGTGCTCAATGGCGAGGTGTCGCGAGAGGCCTATCTGCAAACGCTCTTCGAGACCTTGGCCCCGACGCATTCATGACGTTTCCGCCCTACACGTACCCCGATTCATCCGTCCTCATTAACCGCCGGAATGTTCGTGACGCTGCCACATTGGAAACCCTCGAACGTAAGATCACGTTGCTTTATCTGAGCGAGATGGCGGACCAAGTGATCGGGGATTTTGATGTCGTCCACCTCAAACGAATCCACTATATCTTGTTTCATGACCTGTATGCGTGGGCGGGCCAATTTCGGCTTGTAGACATCGGCAAAGAGCAGACGTTGTTTTGCCGAGCGGCTTTCCTGGACGGGGAAGCAGAGCGTATTGTCAAGTGGATCAGGCAGCATCATTATCTGCGGGCGGACCAGGCAGAGCCTTTTGCCCAACAGGCTGGCGAACTCATGACGCACCTCAACATGCTCCATCCCTTCCGCGAGGGCAATGGCCGGACGCAACGTGAATTCGTGCGGCAGTTGGCGCGATTTCAAGGCTTTATGTTGGACTATCAGCGGATGGATGTTGAGCGGTACATGGCTGCGTCGACCGGGGATGATCCCCGTGAGATGGCCGCTGCATTGCGGCCGACCATTGTCAACCCCATCCCGGATCGGATCTTACGAGCCCAATATCAGAGCGTCGCTGAGCAGGACTGGGAGCGTTGAGATCACGTGATTACCCGTCCAACTCATCACGACCTCGGCGAGGTATCCGGCCGCGACAAGGCCCAGGCTGACCGGGCCCGTGGGACACGGGGCCACCCATCCGACCGAAGCCCCGAACCGCGGGGGATGGATGCTGGTGCACCGGGCCACCTTAGCGCCGGCCGCGGCGCGGACTCTGACGAAGGGTGTTACACGGCCTCGATGATTAAAGTGCCACACTTTCGCCAGGCTTCAGCCGTCGGATGTCGGCGCCCCGTGGTCAGTTACGCGGAGTGGTTTGCTTGGCATCACCAACGGCCATTCACTGTGGACGTCCTGGACGCGAAGGACTTGCACCGATGGCGGGCCGATGAGGATCCGGTTGGGATTTGCGGCCAGCAGCATCGGCCGGCACCGGCGACCCGGAACAAACATATCGCGGGTCTCCGGGTGTTCAGTCGCTGGGCGTCTGAGTCCGGCCGGGTTCCCCAGGATGTCGCCCGTCACCTCGAGCTGTTGGTCATTGCGCCCCAAGCCCCGAAGAGTCTCACCCGAGCCCAAGAGCGGGAACTGATGCGGGGACTCAATCAAGCGGTCGAGAATGCGTTCCATCTCAAACGGATTAGTGACGAGAAGTTGACCCAGGCGATCCGTAATCGGGCGATCCTCGTGTTGGGGCTCTATGCGGGACTCCGGGTAGAGGAAGCCGCCTCCCTGGTCTGGGGCCAACTGCTCCTCCGCAAGGGCGCGGCGGAAATCCAGCATCTCCAAGGGAAGTTCGATCAGATTCGGTCCATTCCCCTGGGCAACCTGGCGCGTAAGCATCTCCTGGCATGGAAAGAACGCGCGACAGCCGCCGGGTGGGTCGCCGCCGACCGCACGGTGTTGGTCAGTCAGAAAGGCGGAGCGCTCAGTGTCCGGGGGATTCAGCGGATCATAACGGAGTGGGGCCACCAACTCGACTGGCCGGATCTCACGTATCACACGCTCCGGCATACCTACGGCTCGCGCCCGGTCAAGGACGAAGGGATTCCCTTGCCCACGGTCGCGCGGTTGATGGGCCATCTCAAGAAAAACGGCGATCCCAACATCGCGACCACGGCCCGCTACACCCTGCCCCACGTCGAGGCCCTGCAACAGGCAGCCGGGGCGCTCGACTATGACGACGGCAGCACGGATACGCCGACGCTTGAGGAATAAGCATCGAGGTGATCAGGGCGGCGAGAAAGGCGGTGACGGCATGAATTGGGCAATGTCGCTGGCGACGGGCGTGGCGGTGGTGCTAACCCGGCGCTGGTGGGGAATGCGTCAGCCGCTGTCGTGGAGGTTGGTCGGGTGGATGGGATTGGCCGTGGCCGCGGCGGGGTTGGGAATCCGGGCGGCCATCGGACTCCGCTGGCCGCTTTGGGCCGATGTCGTATTGGGTGTGATGGCCGTCATGGCAGTCGTGGATGCGACCGACCGGATCATCCCCCATCGCTTGGTGGCAATGACTGTGCTCTTAGGGCTTGCCGTGCATCTTTGCACCCATTCCCTGACGCTGGGACTGTTCCTTGGTGCGCTCGCGTACTTGGCGGTCGGCCTTGGCCTCGTGTGGATCAGCCGTGGCGGCTTTGGACTCGGCGATGTCAAGTGGATGGCCGGTTTCGCCGTCGTCGTCGGCTGGGCCTGGAACGTGGCAGCCATTGTGGCGGGATTGTGGCTGGCGGGTGCTTGGGTGATCGGGCGGCGGCTGATGACCCACCGAGATGCGCTGACGCGACAGGTTCCCCTTGGCCCGTTCCTGGCCCTCGGCGGCTGGATCGCACTCATCGGATACGCTATTTATAAATGAAGGAACTCGTTCATGTCAGCGCTGGGATACGTCGCGGTATAATAAGGTCGAGAGGAGTGACCCCCATAGCTCAAGTGCCGTTGTGGGCAAACGGTCAGATCGTGTTGCCGCCCGAAATCGTTAGAGTGTTGGGAGCCCACGTGGGTGATGCGTTGGACGTTACGGTCGATGGCGCAGGGCGGGTCGTGCTCGCGCGATCGACACGAGCGCGCGTGGCTGCCTTACGCGGCAGCTTGCGAAGCCCGGAAAATCCTGAGCCCATCCATCAACGCTCGGCATTTGAGGAAACGGTCGCCCATGACAACTCGTAGTCCCCAAGATTTGCATGGGTCGGTGGTGGTGGACACCAACATCATCTTGCGTTGGATCCTCGACGATGTGCCCGATCAAGCTGAAGCGGCCACCCGGATTTGGTTGCTGGCTGCCGACGGTGTGCTGGCGCGTGTTTGTTCCAGTATTAGTCATTTTCGAAACCGTCTTCACCCTCGAACGCACATACCACGCCCCAGCGCGTTGCGGGGATTATGCGTGAGATGGCAGGTCTTCCACATGTCACGGTGGAATCCTGGGCGCTTATCGCGGCGGCACTGGAGCACCATACGACAACGGGGCTCGGGTTCGCTGATTGTTTCATTGTCGCCGTCGCAGAAGCCCGACAGCCCACCACCTTATTGACGTTCGATCAGCAATTGCAACGCCAGTCACCGATTGCCGCCGTGGATCCCCGGCATATCACGGATGGAGAGGGCAACTGAGCAGGTACTGGATCACGCAAGGGTCGGTTTGATGTTGCCATGCGCCGGATTCCCGACGTACGGCTCCGCGACGGTCGGCCGGTCGCCCTGCGTTGGAATCAGCACTATTATCGGGTCACCCGCGTCTTAGACGCATGGCGCGAGACGGGCGAGTGGTGGGCCGGGGATGCGGGGCTCTGGTGGTGGCAGGCCACTCCCCTTTTCCCTGATCGCCGCGATGCTGGCCGTGACGTTTGGCCGCACTCGTTGGCTTCGGTGGTTCGTTCGATCTCGACAATAACCCCACGGACCTCAGTTAACCGTTGCCAAACCCCAGACCGTACGTGCAATGTTGCCAGGATTTCGGTAACGACATGTCTGATAGGATGAGCCCAGGAGGGGACATCCGATGAACTCTGGTGATTGGACCGACTGGGTGGAACCATTAAACACGGTAACTACTCAGGGGGGGGGGGGGGCAGTCGGGAACAAAGGGGTACCCGTTGGCATGGGGCCCCCCCCGTATAC
>JAJZXX010000137.1 GCA_021806205.1 Bacillota bacterium
ATACTTCCCAAGCTAGTTGATCTACATGATCTACTCTGTTGGCCGTTCGATAGACATTGGCAATTGTACCCGCGAGTAGCACCAAGCTCTGCAATATAGGCCGTCTGCGAGGTCTTTCATATCGTCATTTACGCTTCCCGCCAAGTACCAAGTTGTGAGATGAAGGCACAAGGAGCAGATAGCCTTTCGACAATCTGAATAGAAAATCGCCGGAGCTATGACACACAACGACAGCATTAGAGGATTCGACGTTCTTTAGACGACTCATATCGTACGGCCCGGACACCAGACAGTAATACTCGACCCTAGGCGAATCATCTGAATCCAGGTTTTTGCAAAATCCATAGGCCGATGAACATTTTAAAGATGCTTAGGCTGCCATTCTTCCGGAGTCCGATCCGACTTATTTCGGTTACACGACTTGCAGGCCACCACCAAGTTGTCTTCTGTGGCTTGGCCGCCACGACTCCGGGGAAGAACATGATCAATTTCTAACTCCGCTTCAGGAAACGACTCGTGGCAATAATAACACACATTCCCATAATGCTGCAGAATTCTGCGACGTTGCGCCGTCGTGACGGTTTGGTCATCTCGAGGCAGAAGCGGTTGCCCTGTCATGGCCCGTGTAAAATTTTCTTTCCAACGACTGGCAGTGTAAGGATGATTTTGCTTCCAATTGTTCAAGCGATGGTGATTCCTCATTCGGTCATCAACCTTTCTACTTAGCACATGATTCGCGAAGCCATCACCTTATTATAGCGTTTCATTTGGGAGCATGCTCGCAAGCCTGAATGTTTCTTCTGCGATGCGAAAACTTTGGATTATAGAGAGACCGATGGCCAACTCGGTCCCCTTGCTGCGTCTTTGACTGGAGGAAAGAGAACCCCCAGATGGCTACCCGATTTGCTCGGTGACCTCCGTCCCCTTTTCACGGTTGACTCCCGTCTGAGTGCCAGCGGAATGCGGTGGACCCGGCCGGGAACCCAAGCGGTGGCCACCTTGCGGGCTTTGCATCGATCCCACCAGTGGGACGCTTGGTGGCACACCCAGCCCTATAGGCGGCCTGCCCCATCCGTCGCCTAACTTCGTGGCCTGAGCCCTCTCCTCCTCTTTCTAATAGACCCTCTGAAGGTCGTCACTGTGGACACACTGAGGGGGGAACTGTTCGATCTCTCCTATTCGTCTAGGATTCGGTGTCATGCGCGTACGGCGAGATCCTATCTTCTCGATGCGCCATTGTCTCCCCTATATTGTCATAACACATATTGGATCACAAAAGTGAGGTACACCCGGTTAATGTTCACAGTCTGGTGGTCAGGATCTGGTGAGCGCCCGGCGGGATTAAGGGCGGTGCCTCATGCATTTTGTGCTTGCATCTATTGCCGCCACCACATGTTATGTCCCGGTGAAACTCATGGCTATTTATGCTGATGAATTGTCACGTTACACCAAAAGTGCGGAAGAGCCAATCTCCCTTGGGCGTCATGGTAGTCTCTTCTCCCTCCCCCTGCATTATAAACCTCGAAGAGATGGTGGAAGGTTTCGGTGTTGCATGCCCGTCAGACAACTCGCGACAAGAACCCCGACACTGACAATAATCCACGGAGAAACGGGGTGAGTGGTCAACGCCCAACTGAAGATCAGAGGCGTCAATACAATGATGGTCTGGTTGGCACTGAGGGTCCATCCCAAGACCGTCCCAACCCACCGCTCGGGCGTGGCTTCCGTCAACGCATTAACGAAGACCCCATACCATCCGATACTGAACAATCCCCACAGACCTCCCAATAGACCAGACACTATCGACTGTTCAAGACTCCACCACGGGAATGTGCCCGTCAACACTGCAGATCCTCCAATGCACCCATAAAGTAACGTTGTAAAAGCCACGTGGTAACGCCTCGCCCACCAAATCCAGAAGAGACGTCCAAATGCTCCCGCGAGAAACGCCGACGCGAGAATAATCGGTCCGTTTCGATGATTCGCCGCCACGGTAAATGTGACGAGGAGTGTTTGTATGCAAATCAGCAATAGTCCGAGTACGATAATCCGGACTGGAAATCGACTGAGCATGTCGGGCAATTTCTTACACGATCCTTGTGGTAGCTTACGAGCCTTCGTGAAGGGAGTTGCATGCGTCGTTCGAAGAATGGCCAGCAATGGGACCGTTCCGAGTATGAGAACCACTGCCCATAGAAGAAAAACTATAGGGGCTCCATACGATCCTATGATAACCCTCCAACCGATAAGAGTGGCAAGTCCGCCCAATGGGATAGCGGTTTGCCGCCATCCCATTGCCATACGACGGTCACTTTTATCCTTGAGTACCCGGACTAATATGACGTTCCCAACAGGTTGTACCGTTGCATAACCGATTCCAATAATAAATAATGCCACGAGGGCCATGAGCAAGTGCCGGGTCATACCGAGACCTAAAACTCCACCACACATGGCTATCGTCCCTGTCATAGCGACAAACATCGGAGGATAATCATCTAACAACATGCCCACCACCGGCAAACCGACGAGAACTCCGGCATTCACCGCAGACACGAACCAGCCGATGTCGTTGGGCGAAATGAAATATCGCGATGTCATAAAAACAACGAGACTCCCAAGTCCCTGAATCATCATCGAACCCACAAATTGCGCCGTCCAGGCACTTCCCACTAATTTTCTAGTGTGCGTGAAACCGACCATATATTCTCCCAGAAGTAGACGTGTAAACGGATCTCCTCTTGGGCTATTTCTAGAAGGGTATCAGGATGTGGTGGTAAAACACTCCATAAATGATAGAAATGCTCTTGTTCCAGAGTTTCATGAATAACCCAAAAGGGATGGTCGCCTGGTAATCTCATAGCATTTAGGGCCGAACGAATCCGGTGATTTCTTGACACTGCAATAATCTCCCGTCCCGCCAACGCCGCCAGAGCGGATTCGAAGGGCTGGTCGGCACCGTATCGACAAGGAAACGAGGCAATATAATCTTCGGTGACCTCCCACGGGGGGAGTAATGTATCATCACCCAGTTGAAGAATAAAATTTTGGCAAAGACCATAATGATCTTCGCGAACTTCTTCCACGATATGCGATGCCAAAGCCTCTAATGCATGGCCCACTGAAGGGTTTCTGCCAAATGAGGGTGCTTTTTGAATACACACTCCAAACCATTGATGAAACGAATTACGCCACCAAAAATATTGAATCATGATCTGCCGAAGAGTTCTATGCGAAACTTTCCCTCGTGCTAGATTTTGAAAAAAGTTACTAGAATCCAGTGTGGTTTGTGAAAAAGTCGATAACGCCTCATAGGCATCGTTTGTTGGCATTCTAAATAAACCCCTCTCCTCATCCACTATTGATACCTCATGACCTTTTTAGTGTAGGGAACTATAGGAATGATGTAAAATGATGACTAGAACTGACTAGCAATCACTAATCCTGATGTCAAGAGAGGAGACTCGATCTTGGAAATTAGCGATTTGCATATTATTCGCACGGTAGCCCAATACGAAAATATGACGCGTGCCGCAGCCGTGTTGGGATACGTACAATCTCATATATCCTCACGAGTGCAATTGGTCGAAAGAGAACTCGACGTTAAGCTATTTGAGCGTCTGCACCACGGAATTCAACTCACCCCTGCTGGTGAAATATTCCTTCAACAGGCAACACGTGTTCTTCTCGATTGGGACGCACTTCCTCAGGTTATCGGCGCTCGTCTGACGCTTAATGGGCCCCTGCGTATTGGAGCCGGAGAGTCAATGGCAGCTGTACGGTTACCCGCGATTCTAAAGCAATTTCATGAGCGGTACCCGACTGTCCAGTTGTCGGTAAGAATTGCCAACACAACCCAGTTGATCCGGGAGATACAGAACCATTCTATAGACATCGCCCTCGTCAATGATTCAGGCTTCTGTGATAAGGAAGACTTTGAAACACAAATCGTCGTTATTGAACAACTGGTCTTGGTAATCACGTCCCAAAAATCCCCGAAACAAATTTTGCACGAAGACGGACTGGTTGTAGTCGGCTTTCCGGCTGGCTGTGTTTACCGGCAACATATGGAGGAATGGCTTCGACGTCAGGGCGTTTTTCAGTGGCAGTCTTGGGAACTGGGCAGCCTTGAAGCAATACTACAGATCGTAAGCGATGGAGTGGGGATGACAATGCTGCCCCAAAATGCGGTGACGACATTAGCCAGGGATAAAACTGTTGTGTGCCACTCTATCACGCAGAATCTGGCCGGCGTCACAACCTACGCCGTGTGGTTCAAACGTTCAGTCGTCTTAGAAACCATAAAAGCCTTTTTAGGTTTACTATCTACGATAGAGCATCCATAAGACCTCAAAGGAATTGGCGTGTGCACATGCTTAGTGCTGACATCTCGTATAGCATTGCCGACTTCACTGGCCTTCCTCTTCACAACATAATTTAACGGGACACTGTGATGGCACCGCCTGTGGAACAAAAGCGCCCCCTGGAAGGTTTTTCAGGATATATTCAAAGACTGGCAACCCCGGCTTCTTGAGAGTAGAAATGTCGCGGCGGATGCGGAAGAAAAATTCGGCACCCTGCACGCTACGAAAGGTGTCGGAGATATAGTGGACCCCACTGTCAAGACATCATTTTTGAAGATTTAAGAGAGAGTCTAGGAACCATTCCCATCGGCGTGGCGCAGTCAGGCATCGCAACCCGTAAAAGGGATGGAAGGGGCGGGGCCGGGTTCTACAAATCGGATGGTATTTTTTGTTTTCTTAGCTTGGTGCCATGCCGCCTCAGGACTTATTCATCGGCAGGCGTCTCCTTTGCTGGGGGGAGTACGTCGTCCAGTTCTTCCTGATGACTGGACAGCACGGCTTGACTCCACGCGAAGGTCTGATCGCGTGCCGAGAGAGTGAGTGCGCTCAGATGGCAGGAACGATCCGGCCACATAATCCCGGGCCAAGCCAGCAACGTTTGGACATAAAAGGCTTGGTCTTCTCGGGACCATTGCGGAAACCATTGCCCGACGGCTGATAGGAAGTCGGGGATCAACACGGGATCCGCCTGAATGGAGGTCAGACCCCGCGACAGCTGGTCGCATCAGGCACGGGGCGCAGATTGCGGATCCTGCTGGGCTTGCGCGATGGTGGAAAAGGTGACGTTTGGCACTGGGGAACTCCAAAGAGGTGATGTGGTATGGCGCGCTCAAATGGATTTTCGCCACCGTATTCCGTCGGTTAATCGCATCGCCAGAGAAGATCTGGTCGCCACCTAGTCGTTTCCTTTCTTCGTTTCCGACAAACCTCATCAATGACGGGCCGAATGGATGCGATTTTTTGATTCTCCAGCGCATCTCGGGTATGGCCTGGATGGGAATCGGTTTACCCGCCCCGTCCCGGGGCGGGGCACTCCTCAGCGTGGCCCACAGCCACGATCGTAGCCGCTGGTGAACGCAAAAAACTCTGACCCCACAACCGTTGAATCATCGCAATTACCAAAAACTGGGGATCAATTAGGGGTGCGCCAAACGCCCCCTATCCGGTCGCCCGAAGGTCTCCGGTTACTGGGAATGATCGTTCGCCGAATCCTGTTAACGTCTGGCCTTGACGCGATACATTTTACGTCTCCCACGATTGCGGGAGACAACCGCCCACGTATCCAATCTTCAAAGGACAAACACACTGTTAGTGTATCACGAAACGACTCGGGTATCGCATTGCAGGGAAAAACTTTCACCTGCCGGCGAGCGCCTGATATCCCCATCGCTCGAACCGAGGGGTTTTGCGGCGCAATGGATAATCGTGCAGCACGCTAAAGGCCCATTCCGGTTCTGCTACTCCCAATAGCACGCTGTTCCCCTTCGGTTTTCGAAAAGAAACCGCTAGGCACGGTAGCGTCCTCAATGGACCCCATGCGCACCAGTGGCCCAAGAGAGTCTTGACGCGATATGCTATCGACCTTCCGCAGCCTGATCGATGGCTCAAAATTCCGCCACTCGTCAGCATCCCGGATGGTCACGACGTAGGGAGCGGCGGGGATTCGCACCGCATCACGTCATGGACCTGTTCTCTCCAGCATGGACGCATTTTGTCGTTAATTAGTCGATCTTCTTTCTGGTGACTCAGTTTTGAGATTCCCTGCTCATTCGACAGAAACACGCAAAATTCCTACCCTGTTCGCTCACCCATCCGGATTTTTTTAACCGATCCCCATCGTCAGGTTGCCTAGTCCGTCTACTCATGTTCCCTGAGGAGGTTGCCCATGAAAGTCCCTGCCTGTGAAAAAATCGCTGTGCGGCACATTAACACTCCATCCTCAACAATTCTGTCTACCGTTCGCCGTTTGGCGATTCAAGCCATGCGTCGGCAACTTAACCAGGCCGAAAC
>JAJZXX010000253.1 GCA_021806205.1 Bacillota bacterium
CATTTTAATTCCCCGCACCGCATGAATAACATCGTCTAAGACGGTGACGCTCTTTACCGCTGAGATCGGCACCCGAATGTCACCATGAACGCTTTCCATCTTTTCGGCCGTGCTCAATTTCAGCACCAAGTTGTCGGCCTCTCGCATTAATTCAGCCATGTTTTCTACCTCCATTGGATTGATAGTCCCGTCGTACCCGGTGCCGGGCCGGAGCCCGGAAAGCCCGTGATGTCCCCGTGTCTCTCCGAACCGCTGGGTGCACGCGGGCACCCTTTTTTACCCGATCCCTGATCTCCACAAGACCGTAACTCCTCCCCTCCGCCGTCAGTGACTCAGCAGGAATGGCAAGCCGACCAAGACCACAAGGAGGCCGGTGAGAGCCACCCAACTCCCCGGGTGTCCCATATTCACCGTGTACCCATAGCCAAAGCGGCGCGGCACCAGCCAGGCCGGATCGTCGCGATTGACATAGATCTGTCCACCCCTCCAATAGCGATCATCATCCCGGTGCACGCGCTGGGTCGGCGGTTCGCCCGGGCCCTTCACGCGGGATCCTAGTTGCCCGGTGGTAAGCACCACCGCGAAGGTACCCAGAATCAGGACCGCCGTCGGCACCAAAAGGAGGCCCATCAGACCCTGGCCGTGCACTGGCAACAACCCCCAGGTGGCCAGACTCGCCAGCATCCCCACAGTCGCGACCGCCACGGCCGCCCCTTCGAGCAGGTAGCCGGTCCGACGGACAAAGATCGCATGCTGCCGGGCGGTGGTGGCAGGTTGGCGCGGGTTGAGGTCGCGCCGGACCCGCGGCAGCCAACGGGCCATGACTATCAGCAACGCCGCCCCCAGTGTCGTGGGCAAGAGAACACTGACGAGGACCAGCGGGCTCTTATGCGCCCAGTGATTCGGAATCCCGGCGGCCGTGAAGTGAATAGGAATCCGGGGGGCAGCGCCGGATACCGGATGAGTCCGACGGCTACCGTGACGGCGACCAGACCGGCGGCGATTCCCGGAAGGATATTGCTCGGAGAGCCCGTCGACTCGCTGACTAATTTGGCGATGGTTGCCTCATGATGCCCCCGCATCCACTGGCCATCGCGTTTGGCGACACCGAGTACCCGATGGGCCCAGGCCACATTCAGAAATCCGCCGATCACCAGCACGCCCAATAGTACGCCATCGCCCAGCGCGATGGATAGCTCCGCACTCGCGGACACACCGGCACCCGCCGCAACCACGGCAAGTCCGAGCACGTGACGCCAGTAACGACGCCGGGTCCAGGCCATAATGGGATCCCGCAAATGGTTTGGCGGGACCCACACCCCAAACACCACGTCGGGCGGAGCCACCCACGGCATGACGACCATCATGCCCACGACCGTAACAAAGGCTGGCCCCAACACCACCGCCAGGCTGCCCCACGGGATCGCCATGTTATCGCCCTGGTTAAAAAAACCTACGATAATCTCTTTCGGCTTTTCTCGGCCCCTAACGGGGCCCGCAGTCCTCACAGGATTCGTCTGCTCGGGGGTGGCTTCCGCCCCATCGCGTGGAAATGTTTTTCCCCCACGCACCGCTCAAGATCCCGGCAGGAGAAGGATGGCAGGAAACTCCCATCGGTGTCCCGTCGGTGGTGCCCTGAGCCCCAGTGTTACTGGGCCCTCATCAAGATGCCCCGTCGCTCCTTTCGCCACGTGGTGGCGACGGGGGAATGGGCTGTTGGTCATTCGGAGAATAACGTCTTGCGATACCCTAACCAGGCACTCAAATACAGATGGTGCGAAGCCAACGTCTTCGTCATGATCCGTTTAATCCGAGCCCATGCACTCCAATCATTTTTCCGATAAGTGGGGTCGTTCCATTGATCGCGGTCCTGCATCCAGAGCCGCAAGGCTTTAGGGACGTTCTCCCGGCGAACTTTCAGTCCGCCTCGTCGTCCGATTACGAGGGCCGCGGCGTGATGCACGCTAATCCCGTATTGCGGCTGATACTTGAACCGTCCGATAATCGAGGTATAAGCCGGTTTGACTTTCCGCAAGGCGACGCCTTCCCGCGCGGCCTGTCGTTCGACCGCCGTCAGCAAGGCCCGGTAATTAAACTGGTGCGTCACGCGGTTAAACTTGGCGCTCACATCCCGATCATGGATGAACTGCAAGTCTTCCACGACCAGTCCCGCTCCACGAGCCTTAGCCCACTGAACGGTCGCGACCGCGAGACCTCCCACCAACACGTCGCGTTGGGCCGATCGGACATCGAAGAGACGAGGGTCCCCGATCGTCGCGAAGGCGTGGGGATTGCCGTTCGGCAACACGTGACAGAGCGCCAAAAAGGTGCTGTTGGTATCGACGCCCACCCAGCCATGACGCGGATCGGTCTGGAGGGGCGCGGGGACTTCTTCGACGGTGATGCGGACCTGATACCGTCCGTGCCGTCGGAGAATTTCGACGTGATAGGGATCGCCGGAGGCGAGCACTCGACGCAGAAGCCCCTCATAATCCCGGCCATTGACGTGGCCGGTTTTCTTGGACACCTTCCGCGCAATATAGAGAGGGATCTCCAGTTTCTCATACCGAGGGATTTTGGCGTCGGGTTTGCGGCTATCGAGAGAGATTTCTAAGATCCAATGGTCAGGCCCTGCGCAGACGCGCAGGAGCGGATTGCCTTGTTTGGTCCGATCGCCCCGAGCCGACAGCCGACCATTCCGGCTCTCGTCCCAGTCGTCCCGCCACGCCTGCTGGCGTGCCTGTTCGGCGATGGGGTCATCAAGCGTCTTGAATCGATCCAACCACCGGTTTTTTGTGCCAAACACCACGGGAGGAAAGGTGCCGGCCTCGACATGCTGTTGATAAAACGCTTGCTGGGCTTCTTGATGCGTGAGCTTCCGTTCTTGTCCCGCCATGCGGCGGGCATTCGGATGCGGGGACACCCGGAGTGCGGTCAACCGTTCTCGGGTTTTTTTCACGCGTTGCGTCCATAAAGTCGCCCCGTCTTGCATGGCTTGATGGCGGGCCCGCATGAGATCTTGCGCTTCTTGCACCGCATCTTTGGCGTAACGCAGCGGCAACTCTGTTTCACTGGCACAGTGACGTTCCAAACCGCCTAGGTTTTGTAGTCCTCCAACCAAGCGTTGAAAGGCAAACCGGAGCATGAACCCATATTTGCGCATCAAACGGCGTAACACCGTGTCCTGATCAGGAGTGACATCGAGCAAGACACCAAAAATGGTCGTTTTCATTCGGGGACTCCTTCCTGAGCTAAGGTTGCCATCGCTTGACGCACGGTCGAACCCATCTTTTTCCCTCCGCGTTTGCCATAAATGCGGGCCGAGAACGACGTGGTAATGGCAATCAAGTCCTCCACGAGTTCCTGCTGATCGTCTTTCACCGTGTGCTCCATGACGACAACACGCACGCCGAAGGCGTGCAGAAAGGTTTCGAGATAGCCCAACCCGAACCGGGCTAATCGATCACGATGTTCGACAACCACCAGGCTGGCCTGGTGTTCTTGGGCCAGATCCAGCAGTTGCTGCAAGCCCCGGCGCTTTTCGTTCAAACCGCTGGCGACATCGGTCAGCACGGCGACAACCGTCCACCCGTGCTCCGCTGCATAAGCCGTTAAGCGGCCAAGTTGTCGATCCAAATTGCCGACTTCTTGCTGTTTTTTGTGGAAACTCGGGCATACAGGATGCACCGGGTGTCTCGTGCGGGATTTTGCACCGTCTCATGCATTAGTGTGCGCAAGTCCGCCACCCGATAGCGGCGATGATTCGTCAACGTGCGCACGGGAATCGACCGCCCTTCGCGTTCCCACTTCCGGAGTCCGTCGATGCTCATGCCGAGCATCTTGGCCGCCTTGCCGATGCTGACAAACTGCTCATCCATAATACAATCACCTAATTATATTATAAATCAGCGATCATCATAGATTGACAGCAAGCAGCTTAAACCTCCCTGGCCGACCCGCCGGGCCGGCGCAGTAACCGGATCCGCAGCGGGCTCAAATGTGTCAAGGATCGCCTCCACCGCCCCAATGATGTCCGATCGCGCCAGACCTTTGACCCAAGCTTCCGCCAACCGCGGCCCCAGAGCCTGAGCCAGCGCCGTGGCGGTGTCTGTTCCCGGTGCGGGCCGTACCATCGCGCTTGATCCCGCCCGGACTTGAATGAATCCTTGATCCCGCAGCAGTTCAAACGCTTTGTGCACGGTATGCAAATTCACCCCGAGCTCACTCGCCAACCGCCGCACAGACGGCAACGCCATGCCCGCCGTCAATTCGGCCCGAGCAATCTGTTCGACGATTTGGTCCCGCAATTGCAAGTATGCGGGCCGCCGATCGTCCCAGTCCACCACGACAAACATGATCCCACCTCCTGCCGCTGTTCGAGTCCGCCGATCACCGACCCGAGAATACGGCGGGGATTGGCTCCAATTGCGAAATCCCCCGCTTTCGTGTTATAAGTGTTATGGATGTACTATAACACACAAACGGAGGTCCTGCACCGTGGGCGGTAGCCCGCGGTTACGCACTCTCTGCATACCTCTAATCATAGGATCCCGTCATGACCGGGTGCGGATCGCACCCCACCACGACACCCCCGGCAGCATCCAGCCATTTCAAATCCGAATCCCGCACGCTGACCCTCGATTGGGCGCACCACCCTACCCAATCGATGGAGTCGCATTTCGATCAAGCCTTGCGCTCGTCCCTGTCCGCCAATAAGCTGGATCCCTTGTGGCAGCAGTTAGGAGACCTGAAATTTCAACATACGGATAGGAGTACTTGCTGAACATTGGCTCTACGTCTTGTTATGCTGCATTGGGACACTCTAACCAGGGAGCGAATAAGATGCAGACTTTTGATTGGAATAAGACGGAGCGAGAGCGTTATCGTCGGATGTTTGAACTGTTAGCCGACCACCTGGACGAGAAGGCCACCCGGCTCGTCGGGGCGGTGATGGCGTTGTCGTTAGGAAAAGGCAGCCACAGTGCCGTTCGGGGAATCACGGGGCTGGCCATGAAGTACCCTATTGCTGCAGTCAACAAGACCCGAAAAATTAACCCCAGATAGCCGCCGCACGGGATGGTGACAAATCCCGCCGCTTGTTGTGCCATGTCTCGTGTCCCCTTTCTTGCGGCCTCGAATGATGCGCCAAGGCCACAAAAAAGACGTCGAAGCGCCGTCTGCCGAGACATCAAGCTTGTGATTGTGTTGGCGGTTAAGCGATTAGATGTCGGTTAGATGCTCACGAACAAAGGTCATGATAGTTTGCACATCATTCCGGGTCACACCACTTACGGGGCTTTCGCGAACATTACCTTGAGAACCATCATGAAAATGAGGTGGGTGGGTGGGGATTTTTGGGTGGTGCGGAGCATTGTTAAAGCGGTAAATCGCACCTTCGCCTTGTTGCCAGTGGTAAGAATATCGTCCCCGCTCATTGAAGCAAATGTCAATGAAAATTTCATCGGCAAGAATGGCTCTTACCCGGCCCGTGCCGATTTGGACCGACACAATCAGATCAGAAAACTGCTGCAATAACAACTGCCCCAGTTCTTGCGAGGTCATTGATTGGTCCCTGGTTCTTTGCGTAGGATTGCCTTGAGTGCCTTCCGGCGATCCTCAATAGCTTCCCAGTGAATCAAGTCTTCCCAAGTGGGGTGCTCGGGCACACTACGGGATTGCATCGCCTGTTCGAGTTCCGCGGCTGATAGTAGGTTGTACCTCTCGATCAGATCGATTTCCTCACGATCAAGCTGAGCCAGTTCGACTTCGATTAACGTTCTCATGGCTCGCTCCTGGACTCCTTGTGGTGTTAGATCCATCGCATGGCTTAGAGCTTCCCACGTGACCATCGACCCTCGTAACCTCCGATCAGCACTCACTTTTACCATGAGTATATCACCAAACGTGGCCTTAAAGGATTAAGGGTTCGCTGATTGGTCTGCCACATCGTATCAACGGTTGATGGTCCATTTGAGTCGCTGGTCGGCGCAAAATGAGTGGCGTCCGTGTGACTTAACGCCGTCCATGGATGGACGGGAAGCACCCCCATAGTGCGCTAAATTAAGAGAAATACACCTTGTCGTAAAGGACTCTCGGCACGATATCGCGAAGTAATCGAACGACTTTCGTGATAGAGGTGACCGAGACATGAACAAAACTTCCGCCTTCAGCAACCCGTTAGAAGATCAATGGGAGATGCTCCTACATTTCTTGCCGAAAGGCTGGCAAGACGCGGCCTGGACGAAAGGCGCCATCACACGATTGCGG
>JAJZXX010000028.1 GCA_021806205.1 Bacillota bacterium
GCTGAAGGCGGAAGTTTTGTTCATGTCTCGGTCACCTCGATCACGAAAGTTGTTCGATTACTTCGCGATATCGTGCCGAAAGTCCTTTACGACAAGCTGTATTTCTCTTAATTTAGCGCGTATGGGGGGAGCCCCCCTGTCAATCATTAAGCAATACATTGAGCAGCAGGAAACCCCGGATTGACCCCTCCGGAGTCAGCGCCTTGTGACCGTAGGAAATCCCCAAACCTGCCGCAAAGCGGGGGATATTTCCGCCCTGAACGGTGGAGTTTTACGGCGCATCTGATAAAACTTTAGTGAGAATTCGCTCGTGGTTGTCCCGAGGTGTCCGCCCCATGGTGTCGCTCGGTCCTAACGGATGCTGTCTGTCTTTCCGGTTTCCGGTATGCATCTGTCATCGGTACCCCGCGAAAATCTCCAGCGAGAAGGCGATGCCAATCTATGCCAGCACTTAGCATCACACGGCCACGGTAGGATCGTCGGTGAGAAAGTTGCAGTGAACAAGGTGGACTACCCATCGCGGAACCACAGACTTAAGGTGTCAGACCATCAGGATCGCCTTGCCGGAAACCAAAGCCAAGGCACCACGTGAAGACACTTGAGGGGGAGTCGCCAGGCCTATGAGCACTAAAGCCCAGGGCAGACCCCAAAACCTCAGAGCGGGCTTCTCTCAATAAAGCGGGCGGTTGGTCATGGTCGTCACCGTATAGAACGCTCGAAAGGCCTCCTGCATATCGGGCTGCTCGAACCCTACGGTGCGACCGTCGATCCGCCGAGCCCCCGGGCAACGCATGGCTCGATCCGCCATTTCCGGCGTCATGACCGTCACGGCCAGTTGGATGGGTGAGGTCAGCCGCCAGGGGGTCAGAACTCCCCAACGGTATTGCTGAAGCGCACTATGCACGCCGTCCCGAAGTCTTTGGTCGACTTCGGACGGAGCCCCTGTGCCTCCAAAGCAACTTTGTCGTCGCCGGTGATCAGTGCCATAGGCACGCCCCAATGTCCGGCTAAAGTAGCATTAATCCCTATTTCACCGACTTCGATGCCGTTGAGTGTAATTGTATGAATCTGACCTGAATAGGTGTGGTCCATACTTCGCGCACGCCCAGTCGATTTCCTTTTTATTCACGGCAATGCGAATGGATCGCGCATCAAGGCGAGTCTGACGGGTAGGGTAGGGGGGCCAGGATGGTCGAGGCCATCGCTGGAGTGTGTCCGGTCACGATCACGGGTGTTCCCAAGTTGGTAAACTGCCAAAGCCATTGGGCTTCGGGGGGTTGGCCGGTGGGACCGTGGGGCCCGTAATTGGTGGGTAGTTGCACACAGCCATGGCTAATCGGTCGGCCAAAGCGATGATTCCACCAGGCCCCATGGATGGCAACCGCACCATTAAAGTATTGGGCATACGGCACATGTCGGACGTCCCAATGGTCCGGTGTGTGGGGGTCGCCCCCCACCATATGGTCATCCGCTACGCGTTTATAGATACGAAATGTGCCTGTCTCCGTCGCCCACCCCGAGGGGGCTCCCGTAGATACTAAAATGCTGCGCACCATTTCATGGTCCCGGTATGCGGTTAATGTCTGGTTGGTGAGATTAATGACTACTTCACGGTCGTCGTCGGTGTGAAGTACCACCGCACCATTCAAAGACCGCCAGCCGATCCGGACCGAGCTCTTGGATGGCCACGCACTTTTCGGCATAATAAGATAGCGGCAAGGTGCTAGGGTGCGCACGGTGACGGGAACATCGGGATGAACGACGAGATCATGCTCGACGACCGTTAGCTTTAACGGGGCTTGGGTAGTGAGGCGGACGGGTTCGTCGACGCCCACGGTGCCCAAGGGCTCGAAAAACCGGGCGGGAAGGTCCCGGTGGATTGCGGGTTGGGTGGTGTAGGGGATCATCCCGAGGACCCTAACGATCAGGAGTATTGCGGCGACTATCATGAGGCGCGAGTTGTGCATCGGGCGATCTCCTTTCCGTCATGGGCCTTAAGGGTGGAGGTGGAATCATGGCGAAGATTACCGCATTATTCTTCTCGTACGCGGCCGATCGTATGAGTGGGCGCCGGCGTCAGTTTGACATTGGGGATGGCGCCACGATTGAAGAATTGTTCGACCAAGCACTGGCACCGACATTGAGAGAGCCGATTGGTGCCTTCATGTTTAGTGTGAATGCGGATTGGGCGGACAGGAAGACGGTATTACATGACGGGGACGAATTGGCGGTCATTCCCCCCGTGAGTGGAGGTTAATGTGGATATTGTGCGTCTGCAATCAGAACCTATTAATATAGACGAGGCATTACAGACCCTTCACGATGAATCGTGTGGGGGCCAGGCTGTCTTCTTAGGAACGGTGCGCAACGCCTTCGAGGGCCGAGAGAGCCGGGGCCTGTATTACGAAGCCTATCATGACCTGGCGATCAAAGAGATGGAGCGAATCGCGGAGGAACTCGCGCGCGAGTTTAACATCGTCCATGGCGTGATGATTCACCGGGTGGGCGAATTGGTTTTAGGCGAGGCGGCGGTTCTGGTGGCCACAAGTGCCCCACATCGTGCCCAGGCTATTGCGGCCTGTCAGGCCGGTATCGACCGCATCAAGGAGCGCGTGCCCATTTGGAAAAAAGAACGCTGGGCCACTGGAGAGGCGCATTGGCATCATGACCCAGCTAATTTAGGTGAAACACTTCTTTAATCCGGCGGACATTGGCACGGCTCACCAAGACTTCACTTTGCTGTTTGTCTTTCATTTTTAAGAGGTAGGTGCCGTTAAAATAGGGCATGATTTCTCGGACGTAGCGAAGCTGGGCAATGAAGCTTCGGTGCGTGCGAATAAACCCTTCGGGCAGACGGTTGTCTAGTTCCCCGAGAGTGAATCGGGTTGCCAAGCGCGCCTCATAAGTCGCGACGAATATGCTGTCTTGTTCCGCGGTAATGTAGACAATGTCCCCAACTGGAACGGGCACGGTGTGCCCATTTTGATCGCAGGGCACCCACTGGAGCGGGGCCGCCGCCTCCTGGTCGTCGTCTGGGCGCTTTAGGCGGTTGATGGTCTCGGTCAGGCGCTCGGCACTGACCGGCTTTAAGAGGTAGTCGGTGGCGTGGACCAAGAAGGCATCAATGGCATGTTCCTCGTAAGCCGTAATAAAGACGATTTTTACCTGGGGCTGCTTTTCCTTGAGCTCAGCGGCCAATGTCATGCCGGACTCGCCCGGCATCGACACATCCAAAAAGACGACATCATAGTCGATGGCCCCAATTAAAGCCCTGGCTTCCGCGACGGTTGCCGCTTCGCCCACAATTTGCAAAAGACTCTGATGAGGCTCTAAAAGATAGCGAAGTTCCATGCGAGCGGGTGCTTCGTCTTCCACAATGAGTGCCTTAAGCAGTGACATCGTCAGCTCCTCCTGTGATCGGGATAGTGAGTCGGACCGTGGTGCCGCGACCTTCTCGCGATTTAAGACGTAGGTGGTACTTGGGACCATAGAGCCCCATCATGCGTTCGGCAACATTGGACAGGCCCAGTCCCATGCCGGTGCCACGCCCCATTTCAAAAATTTCATATTGTTGAGCTTTGGGAATGCCGACGCCGTTGTCTGAGACGTAAATCGCAAGATTATCGCCCAATAAACGGGCTGTGACACTCACGGTCCCGGTTTGGTCTAATTGACTGAGTCCGTGTACCACGGCATTTTCAACGAGAGGTTGTAAGGTGAGAACTGGGACGGGAATGTCCAACGTGCGGGGGTCGACCCGAAGGCGATAGAAAAGACGGTCTCCAAAGCGGGCTCGCTCTAAGGTGAGATAGGTGTTGACGTACTCAATTTCATCCCGCAGGGGAATGGTGGGCCCGGGATGGCGCAACGATCGGCGAAAGAAGGCGGATAACTGAATGAGGAGATCCCGGGTGCGATCCGGGTCGGTTCTGGAAAACGCTATTATGGTATTGAGCACGTTGAATAAGAAGTGCGGCCGAATTTGTGCTTGAAGAGCCTCCAGACGAGCGTCGGCGGCTAGGCTCTTCTGTCGGTCGGCCTCCACTACCTCCATGAGTAGGGAGAGCATTTGGGCGATGCCTTCGGCGTGTTGCACGATCCGATTCGGTAAGACTCGATTGGACGCTACGTAAAGTTTGATAGCCCCGACGGCCTGGCCATGCGAGACTAAAGGGGTAATGACCACCGTTCCGAGATCGCACTCTTCGTAAGAACCCATAAGTTCCTGGGTGTCCAATACTCGGGTGGTGTGATCCGAAATCGTACGCCGGGTTGTTTCGGATAGAGAGCTCCCTGGCTGGTGGGGGGCACAAGGCTTTCCGGCCCATCCCAATACCACTTCCCGGTCAGTAATGGCCACGGCATCTACTTCCGCCGTATGAAGAATAATATCGGCCAGATGCTGAGCGGTTTCGCGGTTGAGTCCTCGCCTAAGGTGCGGCAGCGCTTGGTTGCCGATTTGGAAGGGGGTTTGGGCCGGATCGGGGCCCGATGTCTCATGGGCTACTGGATTGGCGTGCGGATGACGGATCAGGGGCCATCCCCCCAGCACGAGAGCTAAGGCGGAGAGGCCCAGTCCGGGGCCGGCAATGATCCAGGGGATTCGGAATGCCAGGACACACACCGCCAGCGCCCAGGCAGCGATGACGAGGACAGCTTTTAACCGGTTCACTTGACGTGGGCCCCCAAGCGACGCATTTCGTCGAGTGCATGTTGACTGTCTTCTGGATGCACATTGACACCTCGCACCGCATCGATGAGAACCGTCGTCGCAAGGCCCTGCTTTAGAGCGTCTAGTACGGTGGCACGGACGCAATAGTCGGTGGCCAGCCCAGCGATGTAAACAGTATCTACCTTACGCTGATGCAAGAAATCATTGAGGTTCAGATTACTGCCCGCCAATGTCCCCTCAAAACCACTATATGCGTCGACATCCGGTAGATATCCCTTAAAAATTGTAAAATGCTTTGGCAGGGTGAGATCTGCGTGCAGCCAAAATCCCCAGGTGCCTTTGACACAGTGGGATGGCCAAGGCCCGCCCGATTCACGGAACGAGATATGATGCGGCGGATGGGCGTCTTGGGTAGTGATCACGTCTTTATCCTGGGACGCAAATTGTTCGGCCCATTGTCGAATCACCGGGATCACCTGATCACCCTCGTCCACAGCCAAGGCGCCGCCGGGGCAAAAGTCGTTTTGCACATCAACAATAATCAAGGCTTCACGGCCCATGGCGCGCACCTCCTGGCTGTCTGGGTTGAACGGAATTGTAAGAAAATCGAACTATACCATTACTGTAGCAGGACTTTTCATGCGGCTCAATCCTGGGTATAGAACAGCAGCTGCAGTCCGAAGACTACAGCTGCCCGGTGCAGCGGTGCGAATTACACGACTTTGCCTGTCCCAGCCACCTCGATCTCCTCTTCGGTGTCCGAGGTAACTTGTGCCTGTTGAAGTCGACTGGCCACACCCCAGTAATAGAAAATGATGGCAGCGACGGCCACCACAATGGAGTCGGCTACGGGTCCACCAATGAGCGGGTGCTTCATGGGCGATCCGAAGCCAGCGCCGATGTAGCTCATGACTCCCATAAAGAGGTAATATACAATAACCCAAATGGCTGCTTTCCAATCCCGCTGCAAACGCGACAGCGACTCGGAATTTTTGTCCATAAACGCAAAGTATAAAACCAAGGATCCCAAAGTGAGCCCGATAATAATGCGGTCAACCGTCCAGCCCGACCAAAACACGATCCAACTGCCAGCGATAAACGCTAAGGGGGCGATAATTTGGTATCCACCCAACTTGAAAGGTCGTGCGTGGTCCGGCGCAGTCTTTCGCAATGCCGCTAACGATACCGGCCCAAAAACGTAGGTGAGCACGGTGGCGGACGTGACGGCGGCGACCAGACCACTCCAGGACCGGAAGTTTCCCGGTAAAATCCATACCACGGCTAAGATGAATGCAAATACGACCGCGGGACGGGGAATGCCGGTCTTGGGGTTGACTTTACTGAACAAGCTGTAAAAATAGCCGTTTTTCGACCAGGCATAGCTCATCCGAGATGTGCTGCTCAAGTAAATATTGCCGGTGCCGGCTGGCGACAATACTGCGTCAGCAAACAGCAAGGTGGCCAACCAGCCAAATCCGAGTATGAGCGCTAAGTTCGCAAATGGTGAGCTGAAGCTGAGTTTAGCCCAACCATGCGCCAGATCGGAAGCAGGCACCGCGCCGCTGAAGACTATCTGCAACAGGACATAC
>JAJZXX010000110.1 GCA_021806205.1 Bacillota bacterium
TGACCACCGCCAGCTCACGCACAGCATCTTCAGCCCGGCGCAGCTTGTGAAACAGGTGCCAATAGTCGCCGTAGATACGCATCGCGACAACCAGACCCAAGAAGGGGAGTCCCAACGTCCATAACAGAGACTGGGGGTCATGGCCGAGCCACCACGCCGCCCCCATAATCCCCAGGACCACCACCGATCCGAAAACCTGAATCCGCCACGACCGAATAAATCCCAGCAATGGACCCACGAACATCAGACCACCTAGTGCATAGGGCAACTTAAGACCCCACATGGCCGCTACCGACAACGCGGTCAGGCCTGCCGCGCCAGCCACAAGTCTCTCCTGATGTGTTTGGGGCCGACTCCATGCCCAGAAATACACGGCCACATAGACAACCAGCATGACCCCCGCGACGATGTCCCTGGTCAGCGTCTCCGATCGGTTGGCAAACTCAGCGATGGGATATGCCAGATAGACTAACCACACCGATGACGCGATAATCCATCGCCACTGCCCCTTATTCTCGTCTAAACTCGCGGCGCGCATAGACCAGGCCCCCTACTCCGCCAAACACAATTATATACCCAGCCAAGACTCCTATATTGCGTAGGGATTCAGCGTGGTGCGCCAAAACGGACCAACCGAGCGAAGCCGCCGCATAGGAGGGAAGCCATGCGGCAATGTGTCTAAAAATTGCGGGCAGAACAGTAAGTGGTGTCCATAACCCTCCTAAAAATCCAAGGGCGAGATAGGCGACCACAACCCCGTAGGATGCGGTAGTACTGTCGAGCACCTGACCAATCGAGAGGCCCAAGGCAGCAAAGCTGATGGATCCCAGCCAAACCCCGAAAATGGCGGGGAGAATCGGCTGGGCAAAGATAGCGACTCCGCGCAGGGCCGCCACCAGCGTCAGCACCACCATCACGCCCAAATTGGCGATCATGGCCGTCATGATTTTCGCCATCACATACTGCGTGCCGGACAGCGGCGTCAATGCGAGATACTTTTGCCAGCCTTGCGCCCGTTCCTGGGCCGTTTCGGTCCCGGTCACGTTGAAGGTCGTGCCGACGGCACCGTATGTTGCCATAGAAATGAGAAAGTACGCTCCCCACGATGTGTGGGCGAAGCTGTGGTGCGAATCGAACATAGCCCCATACAAGAGATAGAACCCGACGGGAATACCGAGGGTAAAGATGATATAGCGCACATTGCGCACCGTTCGCAGGAGATCCAGCGTCACCTGTCCCAGCGTTGCTTTCATGCGGTCGTCCCTCCTTGTTCACGCAACCCCACCAGTTCACGAAATGCATCTTCCAAGGTTTCCTGGAGCAGGTCAAACTCGGAGCAAGCCGGATCGGGCACCACCGACCGAAGCAGCGTATCGAGGTCTTCACCAACTGCCTCAAATCGGCCGCTGTTCGCAAGGGCGCGGATGGTGACGCCAAGGCGGTCCTGAAGGGCGGCCGCAGATTCACCATGCGCTGTGAACCGCATGTGCGCAACGCTCACGCCGCGGGTCAACCGTTCGGGCGTGTCAAACGCCACCAATGTCCCGCGATGCAACACCGCCACGTCATCCGCATGCCGTTCGGCTTCCGCCAAATTGTGCGTGGAAAAACAGACGGTGCGGCCTTCCTCCTCCGCCCACTCAGAGACCTGGCGCCAAAACCCATCGCGGGCGTCGAGATCCATACTCTCAGTCGGCTCATCCAAGAACAGCAGACGCGGCTGGCCCACCAGTGCCATGGCAAACGCGACGCGCCGACGTTGGCCGCTGGATAGCTGGTCGACACGGCGGGACGCCAACTCAGGAATGCCCGCGAGCGCTAGACACTCATCAGCGGACAACCGGTGGGGATAAAATCGGCCGACATGGGTCAACAACTCGGACGCCGTCACCAAAATGGGGAGCACCGTTTCCTGAAGGACCGCACCCACCCAGCCTTGACGGATAGCCGCATCAGGCGACTGCCCCCGGATGGAGCAGGTCCCGGAGGTCGGATGCAAGAGACCGAGCCAGAGACTGATAAACGTGGTTTTGCCGGCCCCATTAGGCCCCAATATCGCCACTTTCCGCCCCTCCGGAATCGCCAGCGTCACATCGCGAAGCGCCGGTTGGGGTCCATAGCGTTTCGTCAAGCCTTGGCATTCGATAGCCATAGTCGTCACCGCACTCGGGCCTCCTTCGCACTCCTGTGATTTCTCATTCCAAGGGTACACACGATGCGGTTCGCAACCCAGTGACCGATGTCATGAAAACAGCATGACAGTTGTCATATGGGAATGACCACTACGTTTAGGAGCGTATGTTGAACCCAGGCAAGCACATCCGTCCCCGATCCTCTGACATCAAGTGCCGTCTTTAACATCAGCATGAGCGCCCCACAACAAATTGCAAACGAGAACGGAGCCCATGCGGGGAAAGGTGTTGGCCGCGTCCAGAACTCTCGCGGTCCTGTAGGATGCAGCGTTTGTGCCAGCCGTCAAATACGCCGAGACAGAGTGTCCCAGTTGTCGTAAATTTTGTTTCCATAGCATGATGCGATTTTTCTCCGATTTTCAGGGTTTGGCACACCGAGGGCAATCCCAGCACGTTGGTCTTCCGATAGTCGGTTACCGGGGTCTCTTCCTGGATAGCACCCCAGGTTGGATCCCCCGATTCATGTTCAGGACCACGGGGGCACAGTGCGGATTGGAAAGGTACATTAAGACGCGGCAGCGCCAGGGTTTGGCAGCCGGTCGATACCGGGCCTTCGGACGTCTTGCAACTGGCGCACCGCGGTGCGGGTTCATAACGCCGCACTATGCTACCATATGTCTAAATCACTAGCGCCAAGGATCTCAACCTGAAGTGGTTCGCGATGCGAATAGCTTGTCGGCCCGTTAGCACATCAAGGAATTCTCTCGCAACGGCGACAAGTCCTCAACCAATCTATTGCCATTCGGTTCTATCTGCACAAACCCCTATTCTCCTGCCCAGGTTTGGCTATACGTTTCATAGATAAAATGGTGGGCAAAAAGAGTGCCGAAAAGCGCCTTAAAGTCTAAAGTCTGCGTGACCCCGACCATCTCGTTGGGGTGAGTCAAAAGCGTACGGGTCACGGCGGCGGTCTCGTCGACTGAAGACGCTAAGGGCTTTACCATCACGGTGGGAGTAAGCACGGTGAGCCCATGGGTCCTACAGACGCTCAACACCGTGGCGTTAGGTTTTGCACCCAGAACGGCAAAGCCGGGGGTCAGTCCGGCTACCTGCTTCACCGCGTCGACCGCCCAGGTAAGCTCTTTTACCACGCCCGCTTTCGGCAAGGTGTTGAGGTCGACACCGGAATACCCGGTCACGGCGATGGGGATGGCCCGACGGGCCATTTTTTGCATCAGTTCTTGATGGGTCAAAGCCCAACTCCCGGTTACCGCAACATTAACACCCGTATTGCGGAGGGACTGAGCCCGTATTAAGCTCGACACATCGAAAGCGTCGGGATGCAACAGTACCAAATCTGCTACCGGCTGGATGTTGGCCAGCACCCCCACGGTCCCCGGGCTCGTTGACGAGGCAGACGGATTGGGGGTAATCTGCCTGGTGTGGCGCACGGTAGGTTGCCCCTTACGTACAGTTTTCGTACGCGTATTCCACACCACCGCTTGTCCCAAAGAGAGCTGGCCGCTCAAAATCCGGTTGGCATTCAAGAACGTCGATTGCGAAATGCCCCCCACCCAGGCTAGCAGTTTAGGGGTGTCACCGGGTTTGACGCGATAGGGCCAATGATGGCGGGCAGTGATAGCCACCGACGTCCAGTGCGCTAGTTGGGATAGCGTCTTAGGAGCGGTCAGTGTCCGGGTGGGCAAGCCAACTTCGGCATCAAACCGTCTCAAAGACTGTCCAAGTTCCATGGACCAATGCCCCTGGATTGGCCCCTGATAGAGCCCTAGAGTTGCCAGATCTCGTTCCATAGCCACATCCACGGAACCGGGTGCGCTAGACGGGCTGTAATGGGTTGATGCCGTTGAGGCCGCGAGGGCATTAACCCATTCGGTCTGCCGGCCACACATCGTCACATAGCGGGCTAGTGCCGTAAGAAATTCGGGGCTCACCCGCCCCGTGACCGAACCGGAATACAAATCCAGCATTTGCAGTTGCGATTGCATCGATGCGACCACATACCCCGGTGGACTTGGAGTCTTGGCCACCTGAGATGGGCCCGCTGAACCCACCAAAACCATGGACAACAGAGCTCCCACGGTTGATGCTAAGTTTGCCGACATGGGTACATCCCTCCTTTTGGCAGGATGCACCGAATATGCCAAACTTAGTCCAACCTATTGTAACGCGCTACCCATGAGTCCACCGGCCAAGCCGACCGCAAACGCCAATCCTAATCCCAGCCACAGATGGTTTACCGCATTGTTTTTGATTGTCTCGCCGATCACTGTTGCCACCAAGTTTAAGGTTATCGCCGCGAGTGCTCCATGAAACCAGCCGGCGCGGTCGGCTAACCGGCCGCCAGCCCAGCCAGCCGTAAAGTCTGTAAGACCAGCACCCGCCCAAACCACTCCGACCTCGATAGAACGGGGGACGAGAAATTGATAGTCGACAAGCGCCACAACCATAGCCATTACGAACGCGCATCCCAGCCCAATCAAGGCACCTTGTAACACCGCGCGGACACTCATGCACTGGTCACTCCCTTTAGTCGGGATAAGCTTTACGCCACAACATATCCAACCGCCGCCCCATTCATGACAAAAAAGCCCCCGGGAAGAGTTCCCCTGGGCTTTCGCTGTCACTCACCCGTTGAGAGATCCTTTCTCTGCCTTTTTTACCAGGCACTTGACCATCTGCCCTCCGATTTTACCAACCTCGCGGGTGGTCATATTGCCCCAGACCCGCTCTTTAATAGCATCGTCGAGCGCCAGATCTTCCGCAACTTCGTACTTCAGGCGGTCCAGAGCCCGCTCGGGATCGGGAAAAAGCGGACGATGGTTGTTTCCCACCATAACCCACCTCCCCAGGTACTAGCATGTCACGCCTGTCTTTAACCATCCTTCCACTGGCTAGGTACATGCCAGGAGGTCAAGTGAGCCAAGGTAGTCATGTCGGTAAGGTGCATATGCAGGGGCGTTAACGTAATCGCCCCTAGGTGATGTTGGGCCACGTCGGTGTCAACTTCATCCAAGTTGTCGAGGCGCTCTCCCGCTATCCAAAAGTACTCGCGTCCTCGCGGATCTTGAGCCCGTTGAAAATCATTGACGTACTCACGCGTGCCCAACCGCACCGCCTGCATTTCTTTTGGCAAGCCTCGGCTAAGACTCGGAAAGTTTACATTATAGACAACCCCTGGTGCCGGCAACTGGAATCCGGGTTCTCCGATCCACCACCGAACGAATTCTGCCACCCACTCGAATCCATTTTGTTCGTCGTTTTCCAGTGACAGCGCTACTGCCGGGACACCCAAAAACATGGCCTCCATGGCCGCCGACACGGTTCCGGAATAAAACACGTCCCGGCCTAAGTTACTGCCGTGATTGATGCCCGACAGCATTAGATCGGGCGGCTCGCTTACTAATGCCCCCAACCCCAATTTGACGCAATCTGCTGGCGTGCCATTGATCCGCCATCCTCGACTGTTCAGTCCATACCGAATTTCTTTAGCGTAAAGCGGTTTATGCATGGTAATAGCATGTCCCATGGCACTTTGCTGCTTTTCTGGTGCCGCCATCGTAATATCGTGTTGTGTTTCCAACACTCTCCTTAAGGTTTGTATGCCCCGTGCTCCAATTCCATCGTCATTACTCAGAAAGATCCGCACTCAATTCGCCCTCCCAAAACTGGTCGACCGCCTGAACCACCTGGCGTGATGGCACCACTATGCGCGGTACTTGGCCCACGGAATCCAAAAACACCTTGCCATAGTGGGTACGATCGGGCCGGACGCGGGGATCGAACACGATGACCACGCCCCGATCGGTTTTGGTCCGAATCAATCGCCCAAAACCTTGTTGGAATCGTAACACCGCTTGGGGTAAACTGCGGCGATAAAATGGCGAGTGGCCTTCCTGGCGAATCCTCTCGAGCTTGGCTTCTTCGAGAGGATCCCCGGGTGAACGAAAAGGCAACCGGCCGATTACAACAATCTCTAAATCGTCGCCGGGAATGTCCACGCCTTCCCAATACGTCAAAGTTCCTACCAATACCGAATGCGGGTTTTTACGAAACTCTGACACCAATTGGCGTGCTGGACCATCAACATTTTGCGCCAGGGTTCGAATGCCGCGGCTTTCCAATCCAGTCCGAATCCGCCAGGCGATACCATCAACCGCTCGGTATGCCGTCAGCAAAACCAATGTACGGCCCCCCCGGTGCAAGGCCACTTCTTGGACTAATCGAGCCAGATCATCCCAGTAGCCGCGGCCGTTGGGATCGCCGCTATCACTGGGCAAAATAATGCGAGTTTGGTGTTCTAAATCAAATGGAGAAGCTAATTCGAGACCTTTACGCCGACTGGCTGGAATCCCAAGACTATCAGCAATGAAGTCGAACCGCCCTCCGACGGCCAACGTCGCAGAGGTCAAAACTGCCGTATCCACCGCCGACCAAAGCCGCTCGCGTACAGTGTCGCCGATATCCACGGGCGCCCAGCGCCAAGTGGCCACAGGCTCGCCAGCACGACCGGTACGGACTTCCCACCATGACACCCTCTCCTGGGACAATTCTCCCCAGCGACTAAGCCCCGAAGCCACATCCCAAGCCTCCTTTTGCCACTGGCGGTATCTTAGCCATTGCGGAGCCTCGTGGATTCCCAAGCCCAACGCTTCCTCCCAAACTTGCTCCGACAAGTCACACACGGCTTGGGCAGCCCCAACCGTTTGTCGCCAAATTTCACTCAATCCCGTCTCTTGCATCGCTTCATACCGGTCCGAGGTCAATCGGACCGACCGACGATCATATTCTCCCGGCGGCGTGATCGCAACGAGTTCAACCGCGAACTGACCAAGGAGTGTGGTAAAGTCCTGGTAGCGGTTTTTTAGTAGTGACAACAGCGGTGCCAGCTCCACTGAAGATCTCAGGCGTGCAAAGAGTCCCCGCGAAGGGTGGGCAGTTTCTTTGTACCGGCGCTCCCATTCTTGATGGTCCAATTCAAATCCCAGAGCATTTTCCAAGACCTCGTGGAAATGATGGGCTTCGTCAATCACGAGATGGGCAAAATCTGGCAAAACATTCCCGTTGGCCACATGTGCAGCTAGCAAGGCATGATTAACAATCACCACATGGCTGGACTCGGCTTGATGATGGGCACGGCGCATGAAGCACGGGCCGGCATAGGGGCAGTGGCTGCCTGCACAGGAGTGACTATCGGCCATCACCTCGCGCCACAACAGCCCACCGACTCCAGATTTCAGGGGGAATTCCTCTTGGTCTCCCATCTCGCTGGCCTCGATGTAACTCAACAATGTCGCTAATGCCCAGCGCCGTTCATAGGTCTCCCCCAACACGGCACTATCCTGCACCATTTCCGAGGCCTTGTATAAACACAGATAACGCCCGCGACCCTTGACCAGGGCACGGGCCGCGGGCCAGTAACTTGTCACTTGAGGCACATCCTTGATCCACAGTTGCTCTTGCAGGGCTACCGTGTGAGTAGCCACTACGGCACGCACGCCATCGGCCACACACTTTCTGATGATAGGCGTCAGGTAGGCCAAACTTTTCCCGGTACCCGTTCCGGCCTGAACCACCAGAATTTCTTGTTTGTCCAGAGCCTGCTCTACCGCCTGGGCCATATCCTGTTGGGCGTGGCGTACCTCGAACCCCTGGTGGGCACTGGCCAATCCTCCGCCCACTCCCAGCCACTGTACGGCAGACTCCTTTAGATCACCCACACAAAGCGCCTCGGCCTCAAATCGGTCCGGCGCCGGATCATATAAGGGAGAGGGCCCGTTCCGATCCGTAGCGGACATGTCGACTTCCCACCAATGCCACTCTTCCCCTAAAAACCGGGCCAGATCACGCTTCAGATCGGTGGAGAACTCCCCTAGGCGACTATAAATGGCATGCAGTAGGCGCTCTGTCGCCAAAACATCCACGCGCGCATCATGCAAATGCGCCTCATCATGTTGATTCAAAACCCAGTCCGCTAAGCTATGGTGCGCTCGTAGCGGAAAAGCCAATCGACTCCATTGCAAGGTATCCAACGGATGGAAGGTGTCCAACGGATTGCCTAAAAAAGTGATGCCAGCGCGGACCAAAAATCCCACATCAAACTGAACATTGTGGCCGACCAGCCGCGCCCCACTTAATAGGCTTTCAATCGAGTCTTTGAGTGCGCCGATGGTGGGAAAGGTTGTAAAGTCCACCTCGGTAAACCCCGTAAGCTGCCTTATCGACAATGATACGTCTTGCAGGGGATTTACAAAGGATGACCACTCTCGGCCATCCGAGCGCCGCACGGCCACCTGAATAATGGCATCATGGGCCGCATCGAGTCCGGTTGTTTCGACGTCTAGCACAACATAGGGACCGACCTCTACCAACTCCCTTACGGCGCATAGCCGCCTCGTTCAAGGGCATGCTAACGCCATAGAAAGGATGGCTTGACATGCCCGAAAAAAACCTTCTCGCCGCATTTTCCACTTGGGCGGCCGCCCAAGACTGCCAACGTGCCCTCTTCGAGGCCGGATGGGATATCGTGGAGGTCGCTCCGGTGAACCCCCTGGTGAACCCCCTGGTGAACCCCCTGGTGAACCCCCAGCACCTGGCCCGCGCACCCCTGGTAGAATGGGGCCGCTTAGGATTTCAGCCCTGGCGTCTAGACGACAAATGGACGTCTTCCGCCAACTGGACGGATAGTTACGCCGACCAAATTAGAGGCGCGACCTGGCTCTTGACGGCCGTGGTTCCAGCCGATGACGCCGACCGTGCCGCCGATGTTATCCAACAGTATGGCGGATCGCTCTAGCGGACGTAAAGAGGATTGCTGTAAAGCCAAGCCTGGCCGCCGCGAAACAGTTCAACGCGCCACACGCCCCCTGCAGGCAAAGGATAGTTTAGCACCGTTCCTTCAACCGTGGCACGGACGCGACCGTCGTGAACCACCCGCCAGGTTGCGGGGACCGGTGCCAGACCCCGCAATACCCAGCCGCTGAAGCCCGTAATGGTGCCACCCATGGCCACTGGCATCCCCTCGGGGTGTGCTGCCCAAAATCGAAATCCTGTCTCTTGGCCAAGCAAGGCGTTCACGATGGCAGCCCGTCCGCTTTGCAAGGCGGATAACAACTGCGACTGGGCTTGGCGCCAATCTTCAGACAATGGCTCTGTGGTGTACAGATGGGTGCGAATCGCGGCGAGTGACTTCCGGTACGGGAAAATGCTGACCCTTAAGGGCCATCGGCCCACGTGGATCGCATGGGCATCCGTCCCGCCCACCCCGACCACTGCATGCCGACACCCCCAGTCATCCCACAGTGCCAACGTATCGGCGGGCGCTTCGTCCAACCCGCTAAATGGATGCAGGGCGGCCCAGACTCCCTGGGCAAGGTTGTGAATTTGACGCGACCAGTCAGACACGTGATTCCAAATTTCGAATCCCGTAAAACCCTGGACCTGACGATCGGTCCAGCGGTACGATGGCAAGCGGGCCGTCTGATTGCCTCGATCTTCAGGATGGGCAATAAAGCCCACACCCCCTCTTGCGTTGACCCACTCGATGACCGCCTGAAGACCGAGTGTAGCGGGCGGTGGATCAACCTCCCCCAGTGCCAGGTAATGATTGGTGCTGGGAGTAATTTCCGCTCCCACCAAAAACAACAGATGATCAAAATAGCCGCAACCCGGCTCTGCGGCGGCGCGGCGATGGTCATGGTCGGTCAGCCACAACACATCCAAACCCGCGCGCTTGGCTTCTTCAATGATGAATTCGGGCGACCCCGTACCATCCGAGTAGGAGGAATGCACGTGTAGGGCTACGCGATATTCATACAATCCCAATGGATCAAGCACTCGAACGCGCGCCTTCAGGCAATGGCATGAACCGACCCTGTGCAGAAACCGCCGTGACACCGTCCGGATTCGTGATGGTGGCCTGAGCCACCATCAGCCGCCGTCTATAGGACAACACCCGGGCTCTTACGGTCAAGGTTTCGCCAATCGGGCACGGCACATGATAGCGGATCGTTAATTCCGCCGTCACCGGAAAATCATCGGCCACTTGATGAATCACGTGCCACATCGCATCATCTACAACCCCTGCCAAGATGCCTCCGTGGACCATGCCGACAAACCCCTGATACGCAGGCGCAATCCGGGTTTGAGCCTGAACTCCGCTATTGTCTCCCGAAAACTTGAGGTGCAGTCCCGGCACGTCAGAACCACACACGAAGCACACATTGTTTTCCCAATCGAAGCTAGCCACTACCGCACTCCCTCCATTAATCGGCGAGTGCGTTCGCGCGCTTCAGCCAGCACTGCCTGTTCGTCAAACGTGGTGATAATACCTTCTTGCAAGATAATCTTTCCATTGACAATGACGTACCGCACGTCTTGGCCCGATGCCGAATACACCAGATTGGCGAAAACATCCCACTCGGGTGTCATGTGGGCCGGGCGCCCCCTTACCACGACAAAATCTGCGGGGGCACCCGAGATCAGGCGCCCGCCCTTATGACCCAATACCTCGGCCGTCCCGCGCGTGGCAGCCCAAAGTGCGTCCCGCGCACTAAAAGATTCCGGATGATGGTCCCGTACTTTTTGCAGCCAGGCCATGGCTTTCATTTCTTCAAACATGTCCAGCGTGTTGGTGGAGGCGGGGCCGTCGGTTCCCAACCCCACGGCGATGCCCGCATCGCGCAAAAGCCTGTAAGGCAGGATTCCATTGCCCAATTTCGCATTAGAGACGGGGCACGATATCACACCGCCGGTTAGTCCATCCAAAAACGGGAGGTCATCGGAATCAATGTGAACACCATGCGCGATTAACACCCGCGTTGAAAAAACCCCGCTATCGTATGCGACCTGAATGGGACTCTTTTGATATTTGTCACGTATTTGACGGACTTCATCAAGCGACTCACTCAAATGAATGTGTATGGCCAGGTCGTGAGATTGGGCCGCCTCGGCAATCTCTTTTAAAAATTCGGGCGGACAGGTATAGGGGGCATGGGGTCCCAACATGGTGAGGATTGTCCCATTGGCAGCTTGTTGCCAGGCCTCGCAAAATTCGATAGACTGTTCCAACGTCTCCCGATCGGGTTTGTCTAGGCCACGCGCGATCCAAGCCCGCATACCAGTCTGGGCCACAGCCTCTGCCACACGTTCCACCTCAAAGTACATGTCAGCAAATCCCACTGTGCCGGTATGTATCATTTCAGCACAGGCTAAAAGGGTGCCCAAATAGATGTCATCCCCGGTCAAATGACTCTCAATAGGCCACACATGCTGGGTGAGCCATTCAAAAAACGGACTGTCATCCGCCACACCGCGCATCAAAGACATGGCCGCATGATTATGCCCATTGAGAAGACCCGGCAATATAATCCCTTCGGGAATGACCACCTCTTGGTCCACGGGATTGGTATATCCGTCCGGAGGTCCCACATAAATAATCCCGGTGTCATCAAACACCACAGCGCCCGGAGAAAAAATCGGCTGGCGGTCATCTAACGTCAGTAGGTGCTCCGCCTCAAACTTCTTAGACATCGGATTCCCCCTAACTCTGGTCAAGATATTCCCTCTGTGCGGCGCTCAAGTGATCAATGGACAGTCCCAGTGCCTCAAGTCGAATCGTCGCCACCCAATGGTCCACGTCTTTACTGACCGGATACACGCCAGGCGCCGGGCGCTCCTTTAAGAGATTTTCCAGCGATAGGGCTTGAAGGGCAAAGGTCAGGTCCATGATTTCGGCTGGATGGCCATCACCCGCCGCCAGATTGACGAGCCGTCCTTCCGCCAAAAGCCATAACAGACGCCCATCACTCAGCTCATAACCGGTAATGCCTGGACCGCGACCGACTTTGGTAGCGCGAGCCAAGTCGACTAAAGCCTTGACATCGACTTCCACGTCAAAATGACCAGCGTTGGCGAGCAGGGCTCCATTTTTCATGGTCTGAAAATGCTCGGCCCGAATTACCCCGTAGTTTCCGGTCACCGTAATAAAATAGTCGCCCAACTTGGCGGCTTCGGCCATCGTCATCACTTGATGCCCATCCATAAGAGCTTCGTTGGCTCGCACGGGGTTGACCTCGGTAATAATCACCCGGGCGCCCAGACCGCGGGCGCGTTCGGCCACTCCCTTGCCACACCAGCCATAGCCCGCCACTACGACCGTTTTTCCCGCAATGACCAAATTGGTGGTGCGCATGATGCCATCCCAGGTGGACTGTCCCGTTCCATAGCGATTATCAAACAGATGCTTCATGTCGGCGTCGTTCACCAAGACCATGGCATATTCGAGCAATCCCCGCCGCGCCAATGCCTTGAGCCGTACCACCCCGGTGGTGGTTTCTTCCGCGCCCCCAATAACCGTAGCCGCCAGTTTCCGTCGCTGGTTGTGCAAGCGGTCTGTGAGTTCTCCCCCGTCATCGATGATTAACGTGGGTTCAATATCCAACACCCGTTGATGCCACTGGTCAAACTCCTCCGGGGTAGCCCCTTTAAACGCGTGCACCTCCACTCCGCGTTCCGACAGCGCAGCGGCCACATCATCCTGGGCAGTCAAAGGGTTGGAGCTCGTAATCGCGACCGAGGCACCGCCTAGATGAAGCAACTCGGCCAGAACCGCCGTTTTCGCCTCTAAGTGCAAAGAAATCGCCACCCGCTGGTTGGCCAGCGGTTTTTGAGATTGGTAGCGATCTCTAATCCGGTTTAAAATCGGCATATGTCCCTGAACCCAGTCCATTTTATTGTGCCCGCTTTTTGCTAGACTTAGATCGCGCAAGGTATGCATCCCTAACACTTCCTCCCTGATTCTGTCTTAGGCACCGCTTTGGGGGCGGCTTTTCGCACAAAAGGCGCAGGCGTCGTCTCGGTCCAACTCAGGCACTGCTCTTAACAAAATCTGTCGAAGCCGCGTTTGATTAGCCGCCATCACGTCCAACACCTCTTGATGCGTCAACACCCCCGCAACCATTCCGGCGGCAAAGTTGGTTACCATCGCGATGGTGACGTAACACAGGCCCAATTCTCGCGCCAGCACCACTTCGGGCACACTGGTCATTCCCACCACATCCCCGCCTAACAGTCGATACGCGCGAATTTCAGCGGGTGTCTCAAATCTTGGTCCCTCGGTCGTAACATAGACGCCTCCCATAATTATTGGAGCCTTTTCTTTTTGCCCGGCGGCGAACACCCGTTGTCGGGACTCGGGGCAATAGGGATCGGTCATGTCCGTATGAACCACCGAACCATCGGTTCCGTCAAAAAAGGTCGACGCTCGCATCTTGGTGAAGTCCAAAAACTGGTCCACTAAGACCATACTACCGGGTGGCATCGCGACATTCAATGAACCAACCGCTGCCGTCGCCACGACCCGTCTAATCCCCATTTCAGACAAAGCCCACAGATTGGCGCGGTAATTAATCTGATGCGGAGGTACCGCATGGCCTAGACCATGCCGATTCATGAAGGCCACCGACTGGGCTGGTGCTTCTTTTAGCGTGCCCAAGGTGAGGGCGGCCTCTCCAAACGGGGTGTGGACGATGCGTTCTTCCCGATCTTGGACCCAATTCGGATCATACACCCCGGTTCCACCAATGATGGCGACGGTGCACCGCATAACAATCCTCCTTTGGTTTTCTTTAGTCTTTTTTAGTCTCTTTTGACACTGGTTAGCCTTCGCGACTCATCATACCGCTCCCGAACCCCCTAAAAGCTCAACAAAACCCACCGAAATGACCCGATCGACTTCAGCATCCCTCTTTAGATATCTGCCACGACTGATCTGGGCTGGACATTTCATCAATCCGATGCGCACCGGTTCCCTCAAGGGAAGACCTAGGACCGAACTGTTGCCGCTCTGCCAGTTCCCAAACGTACCACGATCACCTCCGGACGGGTTAAAAATCGCACCGGCATCTCTGAGGTGCCCAAACCTTGCGACGTAATCAGCACGGGATGCCCCGGTCTGTCCAACCGTCCCGCAACGTAACGCGACGGCAAATGATTGTGACGGAAGAGAGCCCCCAAACCGGGAATCCTCACCTGTCCTCCGTGTGTATGCCCCGAAAGAATGAGTGAAACCCGCTCAATACCCTCCAAAAGCCACGCATCCGGCCGATGCGACAGGAGGATAGCAGGGCCCGGTGTGCCTCTAAGTGTGTGCAATAGGTCGGCCCATTGGGGTGAACCTTTCACTAAGTCGGGGATTCCCGCGATCAGGAGCCTTCCCCCCTTGCGTTCGATGCGAGCGACGCGATTGTCCAGCAACTCCTCGCCTACGTCCCAGGGTTCTATGTGCAGAGCGCCCCGACGATAGTCGTGGTTTCCCGACACGAAAAAGACGCCCGAGGGGGCGTGGAGTTGAGACAGCTGTCTGGCCAATCGTGCCCGCGGCAAGGTCGGAGAATAGAGATCCCCAGTCACCGCCACCAAATCCGCTTGGGCCAACCAGCCCAAAAACACACGCCAGGAAAAAACCCCCACCCGTCCGTGGATATCGGACAACTGGAGGATAGTAAAGCCGTCAAATTCGTCTGCGAGATCTGGTATCACAACACGGTGTTGGGTAACTTTGAGGCGATAGGGCTCCCAAAGCGCGTATCCCAAGAGTCCAGCCACTACCAGACCGATAGCCCCATACCACACTGCCTAAGAAATTTCCTCCGGCAGAAAATACAAAGCGATTTCACGCTCACAAGCCTCCGCACTGTCGGATCCGTGCACAATGTTTTCTGTCAATTCCAGACCCAAATCACCGCGAATCGTACCGGGTGCAGCTTTCACGGGATCTGTGGCTCCCATTAAAGTCCTTGCGACCGACACTGCATCTCGGCCTTCCAAAACCATCGGCACCGAAGGTCCCGACGTGATAAATCGCACCAAATCCGGATAGAACGGCTTGTCGCGATGTTCTTCATAATGTTTTTGAGCCAGACCAGGACTGACCGTAATCATTTTCAGAGCGCGTATCCTAAGCCCCTTCGCCTCAAACCGCCGGACGACTTCACCGATTAGCCCGCGGCGCACGCCGTCCGGCTTGACCATTACAAACGTTAGCGCCAACTTTGGAATCCTCCTGTTGTCAGACCGCCGCCTTCTGGCTTGAACTTTCCACCAATACACCTCGTAAAGTTTCCGAGGCGGAAAAATTTTGCGCGCGGAATTGTTCGACGATATAGTTACAGGCATCCCAGGGGTTGACCGAATCGCCGCATGTGAAAACATCGACGGCGGCGTATCCGTGCTCCGGCCAGGTATGGACTGCCAAATGCGACTCGGAAATGACCACCACGCCACTCACGCCTTGTGGACTAAATTTATGAAAGGCCACTTCCCGAACTTCAGCACCCGCTTTAAGTGCGGCACCCACCATAATTTGCTCCACGGTTGCGTGATCATTCAGGATCCCGGTGTCGCAGCCGTGTACTTCTGCCAAAATGTGTCGACCCAATGCGTTCATCGCATTCCCAACCCCCTTTTGAAGGAATTGAGGTCGCCCTTCAGATACCTGTCCGACGGCCATGGACTATTGTATCAAAAGACCCCCATCTGTCAACAAATTTATGCATTTATGCAGGAAATGGCTTCAAAAATCCGCAGTTCATGCACAGAATCTCATCCGATCGCCGGTTATTATGCAATTGCTCTTTGTACCGGTGTCCGGAGGCCTGGTCACCCCCTCCGTAACGAGCCCCCTGCGGAAGTGACCGGTGCCAAGGTGTACTCGGCCTCGGATGTGCTACTCGGCCTTGCCGTCAAATTGCTGGGCAATAGCCTCCAGCATGGCCTTTGAATTACTTTTCAACGCCAATTTGGCCACGGGATTTAACATGGCCGAGAGCATGGGAATCCCGAACTCAAATTCTGTCACAAGCTCGACCAGAGTTCCCTCCGCAACTTCCCTCAAAGCCCAGTAGCCCCGAAAAACTTTAAGATCGCCGTCGGTCTGATCATAGGTGATCCGATATTCGTCAGGAAAATACAAATCCTTTTCGACCCATCGAAAGCGAGTGCCTTGCAGTCTTGCAACCCACTCCGTCAGCGTGTACCCATCCCCTCGCTCCACGACCCGAATAGTCTCCAGGTTCTTCATAAACTGGGGATAGGACTCCAGATCGGACACCACTTGATACACTTTATCGATAGGCGCATTAACAACCTCTTTCACCACCACAGTTGGCATATTCTCACTCCACATCGTCTTTAACCGCTTCGACCGCTATCAAGACCTCACCTAAGGCATTTAGCACCTCACGCAACTGGCTTTCTTCAATCACCACCGGCGGCATGAGACGGATCACCCGCTCGTTGTTTAACGTATATACTGCCAGTATCCTCCTGACGAACAATTCCGACATCACCAGGCCGGCAACGCCGGGACTGGATAATTCTAACCCAATCATGAGTCCCTGGCCCCGCGCGGCCGTGACTAGGCTCGGATGCTCTCGGGCCAATACTCGCAGTGCCGCCAAAAACCACGAACCCAGTTCGCGGGCTCTTTTGGGCAAATCCTCTTGCACGATGACGTCTAAGGCGACGGATGCCACCCGGCACGCCAGCGGATTGCCACCAAAAGTGGAGGTATGAATGAGCGGATTCTCTTCAAACACCTTCCAGACCCAAGGCCGCCCCACCACCGCTCCGATGGGGACCACACCGCCTCCCAAGGCTTTGGCTAGGCATAAGAGATCGGGTACGACACTTTCCTGTTCGACGGCAAATAAGACGCCGGTCCGTCCGAGACCGGTCTGCACTTCATCAGCAATCATGGCGGCGCCCCAGGTATCGCATAGTTGGCGCACCGCCATGAGGTAGCCCCGAGGAGGAACTATGACCCCACCCTCGCCTTGGATGGGCTCAACAATCACAGCCGCTACATTGGCGTTCATAGCCGCCTTAAGAGCGGACTCATCCCCATAAGGCACCCGCACTACATCAGGCACTAACGGTTTGAAGAGGGCTTGATACAAATCGCGACCGGAAACCGACAGTGAGCCGTAGGTTTTACCGTGAAACGCCCCCTCGGTCGAAACGATGGTGGACCGGCCGGTCGATCCCCGGGCAATCTTTAGCGCGGCTTCCACCGCTTCGGTTCCTGAATTGCAAAAAAAACTATAGGTGAGATCACCCGGAGTCAGTCTCGCCAATTTCTCGGCTAACTCGACCGGACGGGGGCTCACCAGCACGCGCGATGACAGCGGCATCAGATCCAGTTGGGCATGTGCCGCTTCAATGATGCGGGGGTGGCGATATCCTTGCACAAACACTCCATATCCGCCCGCGCAGTCAATATACTGAACCCCCTCATTATCGGTGACCACCGCCCCCTGTGCGGTCGCCTCGGCATGATCCAAACCCATAAATCGATAAGTGCGGGCCAAACTAGGATTGATAAAATCTTCGTAACCCCGTAACACGTCCATGAAGGTGTTCCCCCTATTTACATGGCGTTCCCTCGGTTAAGGTGCTCTGCTCATATACGCGACCCAACCTGGGATCTCCTGCTGTGCTGTGGCTAAATCCAGTTCCGGCGCCAAAATGCCCCGTAAATAACCGCAGATACACCGGTAATGGCTCCTAGTATGACAAAAAAACCCCAGCGAAAATGGCTTAAAGGCAAATAATCAAAGTTCATGCCATAGAGGGCGGCCAATACCGAGGCCGGTAATAAGGCTGTCGTGACTAACGTCAGCGTTTTAACAATTTCATTGAGGCGATTCGACACAGTGGCTAAATACAAGTCCAGCACCGAGTTGACTAACTCACGATAGGTGTCGATCGTATCAAAATGGCGAATCATATGGTCGTAGAGTTCCATATAATAGAACGGATCGTGTTGTTGATGGGTCGTCCAGTGCCTCACCAGTTGTGAAATCGCATCGCGCATGGATGCCAAAGCTCTTCGGGCTTTTAGAATCTCGCGCTTTAGGGCAAATATTTCCTGGTCCATCCCTGGATGTCGGCGCACGTGAAAGACCGACTCTTCCAATCGGGCAATTTCATCGTTCAACCCATCTAAAAATGAAAAGAGAGTTCCCAGAAGATCGTCTAAGAGGTAGTACACCAAGCGAGTTGGCGAGGCCACCCATTCGGGGTTGTCGCCCAATTTCTGGCGAACCCGGTCCATAACACCAAGGGGATAAGGGGCATACGACACCACCGTACGCGCATCCGCCCATAGATAGACCGGATGAACATCTACACCCCGACGATTTTTATCCCAGCCTAACCACAGCAATCGCAGGCGATAGAAGCGATGAAAGTCGTCAAATTCGGCTCTAACCCATTCCGACTCCACGGGGCTTAAAGACGCCTCGAACAGTTCGTACTGTGTGAGTACCGCCTGAAGGTTCGCTCGGGTTGAGACATGCTGCCACTTTACTCCCTGGGAAAACGTGACCGCAAATGACAGATCATTGGCCATACTGTCAGATTACCCCGATAGGCCAAAATTTACACAAAAAACCTTCGTCTTTACGAAGGTATAAATGGTCGGACTGGCGGGATTCGAACCCACGACCTCTACCACCCCAAGGTAGCGCGCTACCAAACTGCGCCACAGCCCGACGGCGTCTTACATGATAGCAAATCGGCGCATCGCTGGCAAGCCGCAACGACTGACTGTTGAGACCGCATAAAATCATCATAATTGTTGCCAAATCTTTAGCGTTTCGGGCAGAACCGAGGGGGTGTAAAATGGGGATGTATAACTGACAGATTTGAGCCACTATCTTGACACCCTGACCCAGGATGCGATGATAGTACAGTCCTCGAACGGGGGATAGTCCATCGGATTAATTCTGAACACATCGTTTTTAGCGTCGACTCAACATGAGTCGCTTCACCACCAAGGAGGCATTACCATGAAATTTCGTACGATGACATTAGCCTCTGTCGCTCTAACGGTGGGTATTACCACCCTAGCGGCAGGTTGTGGAACAACGACGACCACATCAGCGGGCGCCGGCCACCCCTTAACGCCCCACAAAGGCGGTACGCTCACCGTCGCCCTGCCATCGGACACCAATATCAATTGGTACATCCCGATGACCAACGCCGCAAACGACCAGGTGTATAACGGGTGGCTGCAAGATCAGATCTATAAGCCGCTCATTCACCTTAACGATGCCTATCAAATTGTCTGGAAGCAGTCCGTCGCATCCAAAATCACCTACAATAAACAGGGTACCGTATATCATGTCTTTATCGGCAAGAACTGGAAGTGGTCCAACGGCATGCCCGTAACCGCCCAGGACTTGCTTTTTACCTACAATGCCATTAAAGCCGCGTCGGCCAGCAAGGTGGCACAACCCTGGCCGTTTGTGGGCGCAGGAACGGGCGATATTCCCTTCGGCGTTCAAAGTGCCGTGGCCACTAACAACCACGAGGTCACCTTTACCCTGAAGAAGCCTGTTAACCAGCAGTGGTTTATTTACAACGGCTTGATTCAGTTAACCCCGATGCCGGCAAAAGCCTTAGACAAGTACGGCAGCAACTGGACCAAAGAAGTGAAGTATCTGGGATCCATTGCGACCAATCCCGCCACCGCCAAAATGGCCAGTGACGGACCTTTTATTTTGAAGAGCGCTACGCCGAACCAAAACTGGGTTTTGGCCCCCAACAAGAATTATGGCGGGCATAAGGCCTCGGTCAGCAAATTGGTTTTTGCCTATGAGTCCTCCAACACGGCCGAGTTTGCCGCATTAAAGTCTGGCAACGTCAATCTCGGGTACATCGACCCGAGTCAACTGGGTGCATCCAAGGCCCTCACGAGTCAGGGCGATAAAATTTTCCCTGGCTATTCGCTCGGGGTATTTTGGACCGAGATGAATATGTGGCCAAAATCCCCGGCTAAGACGATTTTTGACCACCTGTATGTCCGTCAGGCTCTGATGGAAAGCATTAACCAACAAGCCATCATCAAGCACATCGACCATGGCTACGCGGTGCCACAGTATGGTCCACTCCCGGGGACACCCAAAACGAAGTACTACAGCGCCAGCGCCGAGCCGATCATACCTTACAACCTGAGCGCCGCCAAAAAGCTTTTGACGAGCCACGGCTGGCACGAGGTTAACGGGGTGATGACTAAAGGCGGCCAAAAGATGCAGTGGACCATGCTGTACGTGACCGGATTACAATCAGAGCTGCAGCAGGTGCAATTTATGAAGCAAGAGTGGGCAAAGATAGGGGTCCAAGTGACACTGAAGGGCGAAGGGTTCAACCAGTTCATCAGTATGACCAGCAATAAGAGCAACACGAGTTGGCAACTTGCCAACGGATCCGGTTGGATTTACAACGGCCCCGGTTGGATGCCTACCGGCGGCCAGCTCTTTTCCAGTACCGCACCATCAGGCACCGGTTACGCCAATTCCCATGAAAATGCGCTGATTGCGGCGACCCACGTACCTTACGCCACGCAGGCCGACTTCATGAAGGCGTTCTTTAGCTATGAAGCCTACACGGCAAAGCAACTGCCCTTTTTGTGGCAGCCCAACCCGGCCACCATCAATGTGGCCGCCAACACCGTGATTGGGGCCCAAAAGTACTCCAATCCCACGACCGGCAACCCCTCTTACAACTGGATGCAAATCGCCAACAAATAGCCTGATGCGGGGATAAAAAGCCCGGGGGGATCTCTCCCGGGCTTTTTATCCCCTTAGAAAACTCCCTTAACATCGCATGTTAAAATTGGGCTGAAACTGTCGAGCGGGAGCGAAACCAATGAAGTTATCCGGAATGAGGGCTGCAGTAGCGGCACTGGCCGCGTCTTTAATTTTTTTGGGAGGCTGCGGCGCCTCTCCCATACACTTTCGATCCGCTTCGATCTACGACACGGCTATTACCATTCAGGTCCCCCCGGTCACGGACATTAATCCGCTCCGGTCTGACTCGTATGCCAATCGCCTCTACGATCATCTGATCTTTCAGACCTTGGTGGGAATCAATCAGTCGGGCCAGCCCACTCCTGAATTGGCGAGTAGCTGGATTTCAAAAGATCATGGACTGATTTGGCACATTACCTTGAATCCTTTCGCCAAGTGGTGGACTGGGCGGCCCGTGACGGCTGCCAATGTGGCCTGGTCTCTCGGCTATTACCAACATCAGACCGCCCGCTCACCTCGGTCCCTGGAGCTCATGAAAGTGGCTGCCATCCGTGTCAAGTCCCCCACGACGCTTGTCATCCGTCTAAAACGCCCTGACCGAGATTTTGTTGCGGATGTGCTGTCGACACGCGGCGCACTCTGGATTCTGCCAAGTTTTTTGCTCGACCGAGTACCCTTTAGCCGCGTGCCTCACTCGGAGTACCTCAACCGTCTGAAAGATGTGGTGGGTGATGGCCCGTTTCGTCCCATCGCCCAGACTCGCGATTCCATCACCTGGGCGGCCTATCCTCACTACTTTATGGGGTCGCCCCGCGTTAAATATTTGAAATGGGTCTGGAAGGGGGCCGCCAGACCCCTGTCTTCGGTCGACATCACCTGGTCGGCTTCGGCCCTTAAGGCCTTGTCGTCGAACGTTGATTACCGCGTATTCGTGAAGACCAGCCCGATCCTGTGGATTCTCACCCGAAAAGCCCCATGCCCATTACCGCTGTCTATTCTTGCGGACTCGATTCACCCGCAACAACTTCCTGGTACTCCCATTCAGCACTCAAGGATCTCTCACGACCCCGCATTGCTCGCCTCTTGGCTGACGCACCATGGCTACAGGCGTACCCGCCACCGATGGACCAACTCCCAGGGACAAGTCCTCACCATTAGGCTAGCCGTCCCGTACTCGCCGTTTGCCAAAGGGTTGGCCCATCATCTTGCGCATCAATGGCAGGAGGAAGGATTCCTAGTGGAAAACGCCTCTCAAGGCATCCCGGCTGGTGTCAGCCTGAACCCCTTATTATCCCGGCCACGCCTGGAGAAGGTACCGCCTCAATCGCTGCCGCTGGTGTTGGGACGCCAATACTGGTATGTGAAACGCAACATCCGCAACTTTTCTCCCAATGTCTGGGAACCTTTTTACCATGCGGACCTCTGGCGGGTCCGATCCTCCAAGAAAAGGTGACACCATAACGGATGGGACGTGATAAAATGTTGGGGTAGCAAGATTGCATTTGAGAAATGTCGAATGCATCGCGCAATTAGAATAGACTTTGAGGATAACCCGGTCCGAATGGTCGTAATCTATGGGAACCATTTTTCACATGTCGGCAAACCCCGCCAATAACGGCGGCGGGTCCTTAGCCGGGATAACGACAGGAAGGGGTCTTCCTGAGAGAGGAGGCAGATAATGCAGAATCCTGTGGTGGTAGAAGAAGCCACCCAAGGCGCAGAAGAAGTCTTTGGCTATCAGGGTCGAGTGTGGCGGCGGTTTTGGCGTAATCCCCTCACTGTGGCCGGAATCATCGGCATGGTATTTCTAGTGCTCTTCTCGTTCGTCGGCCCACTAGTCTATCATGCCAATCCACTAGCGATCCATCTGACGCATATCCTGCAGCCGCCCAATGCCCAGTTTCCGCTGGGGACCGACGATTTAGGGCGTAACTATCTTTCCCGAATGATGTACGGCGGGCAGCCCTCTTTATTAGTGGGATTCGCAGCCGCACTGGTCTCAATGCTGTTTGGTATTATGTACGGCATGGTATCGGCTATGTCGGCCTCGTGGATTGATGTCATCATGATGCGTATTGTCGATATTATCTTGTCCATTCCATCCCTGTTTATCCTGCTGTTTTTAGATGCCGTGTTTAAACCAAGTATTGTCATCATGATTGTAATCTTGGCCTCTACGGCCTGGCTGGGCGTGGCCCGATTAGTACGGGCCGAGGTCTTAAGCCTCAAAACCCGTACATATGTCGAAGCGGCCCAGGCTTTGGGTGCCAGCACCCCTCGGATCATGCGGCGATATCTATTCCCCAATTTTTTGGGCACCGTGCTCGTGGCAGGAACCTTTGCCGTGGCCGACGCGATTCTCATTATTGCAGCGCTAAGCTTTTTGGGACTGGGCCTGCCCCCGCCGAATCCTAACTGGGGCGCAGACTTGTCATCAGCCATGAATTACATGTATCAACCCAGTTGGTGGCTGGTCTATCCGCCCGGCTTGTTAATTTTGATTGCCGAGCTTAGCATTAACTTTATCGGTGACGGACTGCGCCAAGCGTTCGACACGCGACTGATGTAGGAGGTGAAGCGATGAGTCGCTATGTGATTCGAAGACTGTTAGAAGCCATACCGGCCTTGCTGGGCGTCACCGTCATCAGCTTCATCCTGCTGCATATCATTCCCGGCAACCCGGTCCGCATTTTGTTGGGCAATCACTATACCCCGTATCGAGCCAAGATTTTGGCGAGGAACTTGGGCTTAAACCATCCGGTATACGTACAATACCTGTTGTGGCTCTGGAAGGCGCTACACGGGAACTTCCAATATTCGTACGTGTATAACCGCCCGGTGACCTCTTTGATTCTCCAGGCGTTACCCCATACGTTGTTGTTGGTAGCTATCGCCATAATGTTAGCCCATATCTTTGCGGTGTTCCTGGGCACCTTTCAGGCCTATTATGCCGACACCTGGTTCGATCAGGTACTCACCGTAATCAATTACTTCTTATACGCGATGCCAGTGTTCTGGCTGGGGATTTTGATGATTGAGGCGTTTGCTATCCATCTCTCCTGGTTCCCGACGGGCGGCATCACCAATCCCAATAATCCCAACCCCAACTTCTGGTCGTACGCCTATCATTTGGTGCTGCCGGGCGTGACGCTGGCCAGCACCTCGATCGCGGCCTGGACCCGCTATATGCGTTCGTCGATGCGCGAAACACTGGTTCAAGACTACATTCGTACAGCCCGGTCCAAAGGCGCGAACGAGTTTCGCGTGCTCTTGGTTCACGCTTTAAGAAACTCGGTGTTGCCGCTAATCACGCTGTTCGGATTGTCGTTGCCCCTTTTGTTTGGGGGCGCGCTATTAATTGAGGAAATTTTTAACTACCCGGGGATGGGCCTTTTATTCTGGAATGCGGCCAACCAGCTCGACATGCCCGTGCTTTTGGCCATCATTGTCTTCCTGGGCGCTATTACCATTCTAGGGAATTTAGTCGCAGATCTGCTTTATGCGTTGGTAGACCCACGCATTTCATACGATTAAGAACCAACGCAGACACGAAACGCCCGGCCGAGCCGGGCGTTTTACCTTCCCCCGCTAAATAATAATGCAGATTAATCCGCCCGATCCCTCGTTAATAATCCGGGTCAACGTTTCCTGCAGCTTTTCCTGAGCATTGTCCGGCATCCGAAAGAGCTTAGACTGAATACTTTCCCTAACCAAGTCATGCAAGGACTTTCCGAATAGATTGGTCTCCCATAGACGCTTCGGATCATCTTCGAATTGCTCCATCAAATACTGGACCAACTCATCAGCTTGGCGTTCGGTTCCAATAATTGGCGTGATCTCGGTTTCGATGTCTGCCCGAATCATATGGATAGATGGCGCCGTAGCCTTGAGTCGCACGCCAAATTGGGCGCCGCGGCGAATCGGCTCGGGTTCCTCCAAATTGAGTTCATCCAAAGTGGGCGCAACCATGCCGTACCCCGCCACCCTCACCTCGCCTACCGCCTCTTGCACCTTATCCCACTCTTGTTTAGCCACCACATATTCCCGCCATAATTTCACCACGTCACCGCGGTCTGCCACGTGCCGGTCCGCTAGTTCCCCAAGCACGCGGTAATAGAGGTCGTCGCGCGCGGACAGCGAAATCTCCGCTTGCCCCGTGCCGAGGTCCATATGCACCAGCCGGACGTCCCCCATATACTCGTAGGTGGTTAGGCCTTGCATGCCGGGATTGATGTCGCGCAAGCGGCTTATTTGCGCCCGCGCCTCTTCCGAGGCGGCGTCCATCTGTTTTTTGAGCCAGTGGCTTTGTGGCAAGGCGTCCACCCACTCAACCAGGCGAAACTCAATGTTGGCAACCGGGAACTCGTATAAGACCTGTTCCAATAAGTACACAATATCGTCTTGCCGCAGTTCCAGACAGTTTACCGGAATGACAGGCACATCGTAGCTTTCGGACAATTGTTGGGCTAACCCGATGGCACCCAGGTCTGAAGGGTTAACCGTATTGAGAACCACCACAAACGGCTTTTCCAACTCTTTGAGCTCGCCGACCACCCGCTCTTCAGCTTCCTGATACGCTGTTCGCGGCAAGTCCCCAAATGAACCGTCGGTGGTGACCACAACACCAATCGTCGAGTGGTCTTGGATAACCTTTCTCGTGCCAATTTCCGCCGCTTCCTCGAAAGACATCTGTTCGTCGGACCACGGGGTACTCACCATACGAGTCCCTTCCTCTTCTGTATATCCGAGAGCACCGGGCACCGCATACCCCACACAATCCACCAATCGGGCGCGGAAGGCGATCGCCTCAGTGAGACTAATTTCCACGCCGTCGTCGGGAATGAATTTCGGCTCGGTTGTCATAATAGTGCGCCCGGTACCGCTTTGCGGCAGCGAGTCGACCGCTCTTTCACGCTCATGGGGATCGTCGATGGTAGGTAGTATCATGTGTTCCATAAATCGTTTAATTAACGTTGACTTACCGGTCCGGACCGGTCCCACGACGCCAATGTATACATCGCCTCCGGTTCGTTCGGCTAAGTCCTTAAACAGGTCAAACTTCTCCATCCTGTCGGTTCCCTCCCTCATTTGCCAGGGTTGGCGCCGGTCCTCGCCTGTCCCGGGATCACCCTATGAATGACAGTAGCAAGATATGTATTGGCGCCGCTAATAATGCCAACCTTTGGCGACCTTTTCAGCAGGGCACGAGTACCTATTGCGTCCTTACGCATTGTAAGGTACTATTGATGTGGTACTTACTTTTCAGTAGTTCGATAGATAAGTGGAGATAACGTGAGGGAGGACAAATATGATGATAGAGAATAAAGACACGTGGGTAATCGACTTGGCTCACAGTACCGCGGGGTTCGTCGTGCGCCATTTGGTGTCGAAAGTACGTGGACACTTTCAAGTCTTTGAGGGAAAGATTGTCGGAAATCCTGAAGATCTGACGACGGCCCAAGCAGAGTTCAAAGCCGAGCTGGCCAGTGTGAATACCAACCAGCCAGACCGCGACAAGCATCTGCGGACCAGCGACTTTTTCGACGTTGAACATTTTCCTCAAATGACATATCAAAGTTTTTCGGTAGAACGGACCAGCCCATCCACATACACCGTACACGGTCAGTTAATGCTCCGGGGCGTCGTGCGGGAAGTCCCGGTACAGGTCGAATACTTGGGGACAGCCATAGACCCTTCGGGGAACACCCGAATTGGCGTGCAGTGCTCCACCCGAATTAATCGCAAGGATTTCGGAGTCAACTGGAATCAGGTGTTGGAAGCTGGTGGGATGATGGTCGGCGATAATGTCGAGATCCATCTCGAATTGGAGCTCGTTAAGCAGTAACGCCGCATGCCTTACGGGCGCCCTTTCTCATTGCCTAACAGTTTTAGGGTCTCGCTCTCTCGAAGTCCGACCGCGCAGCGAGAGGCGAATGGGTGAGCCCGCAAACCCAAATGCCTCGCGGATTCGATGTTCGAGATACCGCTCGTAACTAAAATGCGTCAATTCCGGGTCATTGACGAATAGCACGATATGGGGAGGACGAATGGAGACTTGGGTTGCGTAATAGATTTTGAGCTGACGGCCTTTATGGTTGGGGGGTGGGTTGAGATGGACCGCCTCATCAACCACCCGATTGATTGCATGGGTGGAAATCCGCTCAACATAGGCATGATAGGCTTGGTCAATTTCGGTCCACAGCGCGTCTAGATGCCATTCGTTGACTACGGATGTCGGCATCACCGATGCGTAAGGGAGAAACTTCAAGTGCTCGCGTACCTCGTCCTGAAGAGGAATAGTGGTGCCCTTAATCAAATCGGCCTTGTTGACGACAACGACAGTAGCTTTTTTGTGCTTTTCTATTTGCCCGGCGATCCGTTGGTCCTGGGCCGATATACCGTCCTCGGCATTTACGACCATTAATACCACGTCCGCGCTGCGTATCGCCTCCAGCGACCGCTGGACCGTTTTCGCTTCCAGCTTCTCGTCAATCCGGTTCGGCCTTCTAAGCCCAGCCGTGTCTAAAAAGCAATAGCGTCGGCCCGATCGCGCCACCTGTGCGTCGACGACGTCCCGCGTGGTCCCTGCAATAGGTGTCACCAACGTTCGGGTTTCCCCGATAAACCAATTGAGAAGCGACGATTTACCGACATTTGGACGACCTGCAATCGCAATCCGGATGATATCGGCGTCTGTTGCTTCAAAACCTTCGCTCACATCTTTTAGCTGGGCTACAATCAGATCGAGCAAGTCCCCGATGCCCTCTCCATGCATGGCCGAAACCGGCTCAGGATTACCTAATCCCAATCGATAAAAATCGCTAACCAACGCATATTTAGATTCCGCCTTGTTAACCGCCACAATCACCGGCTTTCGGGTTCTTCTCAAAATGCGGGCTACATCTTCATCCGCTGCGGTGGCCCCCGACAAGCCATCCACCACCAAGACTAAAACGTCGGCTTCTTTAATAGCGATTTGGGTTTGTTCCAGCGTCATAGTCAGGAGCGATTCTTTGTCGTCCTCCCAAATTCCGCCCGTATCCACCACGGTAAAGGTCTTGCCATTCCACTCGGTAACCTCATAAAGACGATCGCGAGTCACGCCTTCAAAATCCTCCACAATGGCCCGGCGCGTTTCGGTCAACCGATTAAACAAAGCCGATTTTCCCACATTGGGGCGACCGACTAGTGCCACCGTTGCCATACACTCCCCATCCTCTCTAAGAGCTACTGGCAAATTATGCTCTCGGAGCACAATTTTTTCAAGCGATAGAACGGCCGAACTTTTGGCCGATTCCCAAAGCCACCCATCCGATAAGCCAGGCACCCACCACGGCAAAAACGACGGCGGTCAGGTCGTGTCGCCCTAGGTTCACGGCATTCTTGCGTAGCAAAGCCACCGCCACGCACGATAACGATTCCGCCGACGCGGCCACGACCGCGGCTGGCCATGGCCTTAACGCACTAATTCCCGCCACCCCGCCGAGTCCCAGACTCTGTATAATGGCCTGTGGCAAGTAAGAGAGTTGGTGAACATGGAAAGGCGCTATATGGCGCACCACGAAGCTTACCACGGCCAGAACGCCAGTGGCCGCAAGCCAACGCCCCTTACCTAATTGACCGAGCGAGATTAACCCACTCAGAGCTAGGGCTATAAATCCCAGATTAATTCGCATATGGTGAGGGCCTGAAATAGTGGCCATCCAGCCCAGTGCCCAAATGACGGCCCCACTAGTCACCACGCGCCGAGCAGTGATTTTCTGTTGTGCCAACTCCACCTTCGCGTAGCCGGTTGCGGCAAGAATAATCCCCGCCGCCATGAGGCTCATACCCCAAAGCACCATGTTGAGCACCCCCTTTTGTCTCAAATTCACCCAGGGGACCCAGGATTATGCCGGTGGCATGAATTACCATCGATGGGGTGTGGCTTTCAGGCAGAACTTGGGCTCATTTATTGCACACAAAGCCCGCGAAACTTATTGCAAGAGATTCACGTGCCGCACATAGACGTCAACGACTCCGTCCCCATCCAGTCCTGCCGAATGAGGAGCGTTCGGAGAGTTACGTTACGGGCCCCGACCAGATCGGCGTGGAGGGTAAAGCCGCATTTTTCACAAAGGAAAGTCAGTCCCTTGCCAGGACGGTTCTGATCGGAAACATGGCCACAGTTAAGACAACCTTTAGAGGTGTAATCGGCATCCACTCGGATTGCTAAACCACCGGCCCCTTGGGCCTTGTAGGCGATAAAGGCGCCCAATTCCTCATAGGAGCTTGTCCAAAAATTCAGGGGGTTGTGCGCCGTAAAATTCAGCAGTTCTTGTCGGGGATGCCGTCTATCGTGTCCGCACGGGTTTTTTTTGCAGAAGGTTCCGACCTCAAAGGAGTTCGCCGCGGTCGTGTCGAATGATCCCC
>JAJZXX010000182.1 GCA_021806205.1 Bacillota bacterium
CAACGCTACCTAAGTTTTTCGATCGCGACATTGACCAAGTCGGCCGGGTCATCTTTCACGAAAGCCACCTCAGCCATGGCAGTAGACATGTTTTGTCGGGCTTCTCCATCAAAAAATCGTATACCCAGGTACTCTCGAATCAATGCTCGATGACGCTTATGCGTACCGGATGCATGGTACTCGTTCCAACCGTCCGAAGAGACTACGGGAACTCCCGCAGCCTGGGCAATATGCTGGATGATGGCCCCAGGAATCTCAGTCAGGGGCATGAAATACCCCAGCCGTTGGGATGTTTTCAGCAGGACCAATAGACCCAGGTGAGCCCTATCGCCGCGAGTGTTCTGTTCGGCCCAGATCAGTTCTTCGGGAGTAGGCGTATAGATGTCGTTGACTTCTTTTGGTGAGTAGCTACTTTTCAGTCTCGGATAAGCCGTTTCTCGAACACTGGGCATCCCTTTCACCCTCATTTGACGTGTTTTTATCAAAAACACGTACAGATTAATCAGCCGTGGACAGCCTGCCCACGGCTAAAACCGGGGTCTTTCGTCACCAGACATCGTTTCGATAATTAATTGTAAGACTGACATGACGGTGTCGAGAGTCAGAGTTCCGTACGTCGTGGGTTTTCTTGTCGCGTCTCAGCCGATCCGACATCCACCTGAAGCGGTCAGATTATATTTATCGGGGCATCATGGAATTGATCTTTAGCCGTTCCAAAGTTTAGTTCATGACGGGCTTCTTTATCCATTAATCCCATCCCTACAAATTGAATTACCCCAAGTAACCAAAAACCCCAGCCTAGATGCTCTTGACCCATCACCAACATGAAAGCCAACGGGGTAAACGTGCCGGATAAATCGAAGGAGAACTGCGCAATGGGTATCCCGGCACCCTAAAAGAACAATGGTCATGCTCCTGATATTTCCCCTGGTTGCATTTAAGAAACAGGCGTTTTATCCCCAACGTCGAGGAGGTGCCAGGGTTTCGCGTGCGCCTCTGGCGCACCGACTGATGAGATTAATGCCCCTCTGCCGTAAACCCGAGACGGTAAGCGCTTTGATAAAAGATCAGAGGTTCCCGGTCATGAGCGGCAAAGGTCTCCACCAGGCCGATGATGATGGTATGGTCTCCGCTGAGAAAAGCTTGTTCCCGCGTACAACAAAACCAGGCGGCGGCATCCCGAATCACCATGCCGTGGGGTCCCCATTCGATGGGAGAGCTTAGCGCGGACGGGTCTAAACGGCCAGCAAAGGCGTCGGCCACGAGCTTTTGGTCATGGCTCAACACGCTGATGGAAAATGGAGTGCCTGGCCGGCTGAGTAGCGCGTGCGTCCGAGTGTGATTGGCAATGGATACCGCTACCATGAGCGGACTGAGCGATACCGACATAAACGCGTTGGCGGTCATCCCATGCACGCCTTGGTCAGTGTCTACCAATACCACAGTGACTCCGGTCACAAATTTGGCCACCACCCTGCGAAATCTGCGGGCCCGATTATCCCGGCCTATAGAGTCTGAAGCCGCGTCGTTGTCGGCCAGGACCATCCCCCCCTCACCATTTTGGGATACCGCCGTCGGGAACGGCCCTTCACTCGCTGGCAGGCTCTGGCAGATCGAATAGACGCAACCAGCTACCGTCAGGTTGTTGACGGAGCAGTTGCACACGGATGCCCTGTCCATCTCGGCGGCGCGTGGTCGTCATCGCGAGGCCGTCCACGCGGAGCGTTGCCACGGGCTCCTCCTGTTCGAAGCGGAGTGCGTGGGATAGTAGTGCCTCCAGGATCAACCGAATTTGCTCGTGGCCTACACTCAACGTCCCGGGCGGATAGGCCATGATGGCCTGGGGTTCATAAAGCGCCACGAGACCGTCCAGGTCGTGGGCGTTCGCCCGGTCCACAAACAGCCGAGTCACCTCTTCCGGATCCGCGGGACCGATGAAATCATTGCGCATTACCGTCACACTCCTTCAGACTTATTGGTTCTCACTCATAGTCGCCCGCAGACATCGTCCGGGACCACCTCCACAGCATCTTGCCGTGAATGGAAAAGAACAGACCTTGCGCCTATTCCATAGGGGACAAACCTTTTCTTTCGATGGCCTCAACTTGACGTGTCACCAGTGACCCCGACCAAGGAGAGGATGACGTCACCCCGCGTAGATCGGAACGACGGGCTGCCGGACTACCTGGAAGGCCACTCATCAAGAAAACTCTTGATCACCTGAAAAAATCCCGCTGGGTCATCCGTATGCACGCTGTGACCGCAGTCGTTAAACACGGCGAGCTGCGTCTGCGGTCGTCTCGCGACCATCCGTGCTGCTTGGCTTAAGTCCAATACGAAGCTTTGTCTGCCGTGAATCAGCAACATGGGACACGTCGAGGAGAGCCAGTCGTCCCACCATACCCCCGTGACCTGTTGGGCAGAAACGTTCATGCCCTTTAAGTCCGCCCGAAAACCCCAGCCGTTGTCATCGTGCACCACGCTTTCGGAAAAATAACCGATGGCGTGCACCCCGGCACGCCTGAGGGCGTCCCGCAGGTCTTGGAGTGACGCGACGCGTTCGGGCAGTTGCTCGGTAAACGACATATCGACCGTAATTTCCACCCCGATATCTTCCACAATCACGGCTTGCACCAGGTCCGGGTAGTGTGCCGCACATTGATAGGCGTTGATCCCGCCCAACGAATGACCCAATATCGTCACAGGCTGTCCACCGAGTTCGTTGCGAATCAAATTCGCGACATCCTCCACATAGCTGTCCCGGGAGTAGTCCTGGTCGGGCGCATGGTCGCTCCACCCATGTCCGCGTTGGTCTAAACTGATGATGCGCCAGCCTTCGAGCGGAGCAATCAGTCCCTCATAGGTTCTGGCGTCATTCATGGTGCCGTGCAACAGCAGCAAGATGGAGCGACTGTCGCCCCCATAGTCCAGGTAGGACAGCGTCAGCGGACCGGATTGAAAGTAGTTTCGTTGGGCTCCCAGTTCTTCGTGTGACGTCATCATGAGTTCCTCCTGTTATTTCTGAAATGTATAGCGCAGATGAGTGAGGACCCCCAGCCCCTTACGGAACGGCGGCGCCCTTCTGCTGTCTCGGCAACTGCCCACTCAACAGCACAATCACGATGCCGACACCCGCGAGAATGGCTCCCAGTAACCGGAGTCCCGCCGTCGTCACCATTGCCCCAAACACTAGGTCTAAGACCACCGACGCTGCCAGCGTCCCCACAAACCGCGCGGTCATAAACAATCCCGATGCCGTGCCGATGATGGCTTTCGGGGTCACGACGAACAACGCTGTCTGCATCCCGACATTGTTCAACCCGTTGGCAATGCCGAGAACGGCCAGTGCGACGCCTACGCTGAGGAGCGGAGTGGCTCCATGGAAGGTGATAATCCACAGCGATCCCGCAGTCATGAGGAGGCCGGCCACCATCAGGGCCGGACGCACCCCGGATCGATGGACCCACCAACCGGCCATCGGCGCGACCACGACAGAACACACCGCCAAAGACAACATAATGAAGCCGGTGTCTGCGGCCTCCACATGACGCACCGTCTGCAAGTACGTCGGAATGCCGAAAAACACCGCATAAAAGAGGATGTTCACCGCGATATATTGGAGGTCGACCAGCGTCATCCCCGAACTCTGGGCGAAGGTGCGCAGCGGGATAAACGGTTGGGTCGCGGAGAGTTCCCGCCGGATGAAGAGCCCCAAAGCCGCCAGTCCGACCAGCCCTGCGATGAGGCTCTCTAGGGCATGCACCGACAGCAAAACCAGCAAGATCCCCAGGACGGCGACGGCGAACAGGACGATGCCGGGAACATCCACCGCCGTCAGGACCTGACGCCATGCCGGGCGCCCCGTGGTGCGGCGCGCATCGGCCGGGAGTACCCAGAGGGCCAGCACAAAGGCTCCGGCGATGATCGGGATATTCACGACGAAGATCGCAGGCCAATTCCAGAAATGAATCAAGAGGCCCCCAATCGCCGGACCGAATCCCGCCGAAGCCGACGAAAATACCGACAGCACGGCCAGCGCCTGGGCGTGCCGGTCCGTAATATGATGGCGTACCAGGGCCATTCCCGCGGGATAGATGGCGCTGCTGCCAATGCCCTGCAGAATCCGAAACCCGATCAGCCAACCGAAGCCAGGGGAAAAGGGAGCGGCGATCGACCCGGCCGCCACGACGATCAGCCCGACCAGAAAGACGGTCTTGCGTCCATACAAGTCCGCTACCTTACCCCAGGCAGGCTGGGCAATGGCACTCGCCAGATAAAACGTCGACACGATCCAGGAGACCGCGGTGAAATCGAGGTGATACGCGGTTTGCAGTCGGGCGAGTGCCACGGCAATCATGGAGGTATTTAAGGGACTCAACAGGGTCCCCAACGCGACCGCCGCCAGGAACCACCCCCGTCTCACGTTCATCGTCATTCCCCCTCACCGTCGCCCACAGAATAGCCCAACGGATTCATGCGGTCTAACGCATTTGGTGGTATGATCTAATGCATTCAAAAGCATGAGAGGTGTCGCCCGTGGAGTTGCTTCAACTGGAATATTTTCAAGCCGTGGCCCGTGTCGAACACATAACGGCGACCGCCCGGAGCTTACATGTCACTCAATCGTCCTTGAGCCGCTCCATCGCACGCCTAGAACAGGATGTGGGAGCCCCATTATTCGATCGGGTGGGCCGTTCGGTGCGTCTCAACGATTTTGGCCGCGCCTTTCTTCAACGCGTCGACAAGGCGTTGTGGGAGTTGGAACAAGGACGCCAGGCCGTGGCCGACATGGTCGGTGCCGAGTATGGCACCGTGTCTCTCGGGGTAAACACAGCGCATATGCTGCCCGATGTCCTACGGGAGTTCCGGCGACAGCGTCCCCATGCGCAATTCCATGTCGAGCAGTTACCCACTGATGCCATGCAGGCACGGCTGGAACAGGGTGAATTGGATTTTTGCCTCTCAGCCCCTCCGCTCATGGGTTCTGACATCGCGTGCGAACCCGTGTTGACGGACATGATCTATGTTATTGTGCCGCCGTCTCACCGCTTGGCGGGAAGACGCAGCATTGGCCTCGCCGAGCTTCAGGACGAAGCCTTCGTGGGTCTCAAGAAAGGGTACGGCATGCGGGATTTGATGGATCAATACTGTCAACGGGCCGGGTTTGTTCCACGACACACCTTCGAAGGGGACGAGCCCACGACCCTGCGAGGCCTGGTGCGAAGGGAATTAGGGATCGCCTTTGTGCCGGGCAGTTCCAGGAACCACAGCACGGAAGAAGATGGCGTATACCTTCGGATTGAACCCGAGTGCCAACGCATCACAGGCCTCTCGTGGCACAGGGATCGTTATTTATCCTTGGCCGCGCAGGAGTTTCGTCAGATGGTCATGGCGTATTTCGACAATGCCAGTCAACAGTGAGCGCAGTGAGAAACGTGGGGGGCCGCGATCAATTTGTCTTATGGCCCGCAATTCAAGGAATCGTTGCCGTACCCCGACTACGGTACCAGAACGTGCCCAGGACAAGCGATGTGCCCGTCAGAATTTAAAAATACGACGTCTTGTTCGTTATCTTTTCCCAGTGGCGGGGCCCCCATGACCGCTTGGCAGTACGTGGGTGATTGTACTGCTACGTACGGAACTTGCAGTTCCTGTACTATGGGAATCGACTGGGACACTGCGATTACGACTGGAAGCGGTGGGATAGATCCCGGTTAAGAGTCGAGTGAGGCTTAATATCCATCGAGTCGGAGGATGATCACCTACCTTCGACTCGATGTGACAAGTTACTGAAATCTCTTCGTTAAAACACCTTAACTTTCGATGGTCCACATTTTCCCTCCATCCTGCGTAATGAATAGCTGACCGTGCACGGTGACTGCCCATCCGTATAGTGTATTGACAAAGTCGATCCTGGCGAAACGCACCGGAGAATGGTCCGGCGTATTCATGACCCAATGAGTCCAATGACGACCGCCATCCGTGGTATGCCAGAGACGTGGAACGTGAGTGGACCACAACACCCAACCGTCGGACGCGGAGACAAAACTTGCATTGCCGTGAAAGGCCGTCGATTGCCCGATGCGCCCGATCTCAATCCACCGTGTTCCGCCATCCGTCGTCCGATACCAGCGTAGTAGATAGTGCTTAGCGGGTGTATTTGGCGCTGTCATCA
>JAJZXX010000163.1 GCA_021806205.1 Bacillota bacterium
CCCAAAGGTATAACTTCAAGGTGCATAAGGGTTTACACATCCATACATCTGTTCCTAAGCAAGGACCTTATATCACCCGATGCGCAAGAGCCGAAAAAGTTCGATTGCTTAAACTGACCGAGCGGTTCCGTTTGTTTGGAGACAGCGGTAACGCTATCCCCTAACCGTGGAATATTGGTTTCCAACCCAGTTAGTTGTGCCTCATAGGGGGCAGGGTGTTCAAAATGACGCCCGCCCTCCATCGAGGCGGAATGGGGGAGCGCAGAGTGAGTCTTCTTACCAGTGAATGTACCACAGCGGGACACCCGGATAAATTCGCCGATCAAATTACCGATGCGGCAGTTGATGACATGTTAAGGCAAGACGCCCACGGGCGGGCAGGTATTGAAGTCCTTGTCACTTCAACGATGGTAGTGGTCTCGGGAGAGTTTCACACGAACCCGTGTTAGACATCCAAGACCTGGTTCTCCGTACTGTTGAACGCCTTGGATATACCGACCACAGCGTCGGATTCTCTTCGCATAATATCTTGTCTTCACGCGGCGACAATTTTCGGAAATCTCCGCTATCATCCAAAACGGTGAGGGCCGCGGACCAAAGCATTGTCTTCGGCTTTGCTTGCAATTTGCAACGAAACTCCGGAATACATGCCGACTCACATTATGTACGAGGCCAAATTGGCTAGGGAACTGGACATCCTGAGAAATTCGGCAAGGATCCCTTAATCTGCGCCCGGATGGTAAAACACAGGTGACAGTCGACTACCTGAACCGGATGCCTTGGAAAATCAATGCCATTGTAATTCATCGTGATGCCCTGGCGCAGATCTATTCGCCAGTGGCGGGGGGTGTTTCTGAGGTTGATCATGAGGGTAGTGCTTGCCAGTTAGCCGGCTTTGGGGTATGCGTGGTCACCCGCGAGGGGATCAACCACGCGCCGATAAGAGGATACAGCCAAACTCCTCTTTCCTCTGAAGAAGGAGAAAATGGTCAGACGCGCGACGCTTGTCTATATTTGTCTACCGGTTTAGGCGGCTGTTGACACCAGCCACCGATTTTGTCATGACAGACACTGTACGGGTTGTCCAATGCGATTAAAAAGTTGGTCGGCAGCCTCTGAGCGGTTGACTTTGGAGTCGCCGTTGGCCACTATGAAAGAGACGCATCCTGACGGAAACCAAGGAGGTAGCGGCATGGGGCAAGAAACGATCGTGCTCAACGAATTTAAGTGTGTGGACTGTGACCAACTATTCTTGATACCGGGCAAACCCAGCGCCAAATTCTGCCCGCGCTGCGGGTCGGGCGGTATTCAATATGGCGCCGTCAGCAAAGTACAGGTCATCGATACGCAAATTCGCGAAAAGTGACCAGCACAGCATGCCAACCCCAGGAGCCTCTGGCCGCTTTCCGGCCAGAGGCTCCTGGGGTTGGCGGTGGAGAATGTCCCCGCTCCGCGTGGTGGTGCCCGCTTCAGGGCCGATTGACGGCCCGCCCGCTTAGCCAGCGGCTTGGCGGATGGCTTGATCGAGGTCGGACACCAAGTCGCCGGCGGTTTCGATTCCGACCGACAGCCGGATCAAGTTTGGCCAAACACCAGATTGGCTTCGCTCCGCCTCTGAAAGTTGTTGATGGGTGGTCGAGGCGGGATGAATCACTAAGCTCTTGGCATCGCCTACATTGGCCAAGTGCTTAAAGAGCCGCAATTGATCAATAAGACGGCGGCCTTCTTCGACCCCGCCGCGAATGCCAAACGTCAAAATCGCTCCCTGGCCCTTCGGCAAATACTTCTTAGCCAGCGCATGGTAGGGGCTCGTCGGCAATCCGGGATATTGCACCCACTCAACCAAGGGATGCTTTTCTAGGAACCGGGCCACGGTGATGGCGTTGGCCGAATGCCGCTCCATGCGCAGAGCCAAAGTCTCTAGACCCTGGATGAGATAAAACGCGTTGGTCGGGCTAATCGCCGGACCAATGTCGCGCAGCAGCTGCACCCGCGCTTTGGTCACAAAGGCTGCGGCACCAACGTCTTTGGCATACGAAACGCCGTGGTAGGAAGCATCGGGTTCCACTAACCCCGGAAAACGGCCGTTATCCCAGTCAAATTGCCCGCCGTCGACAATAAGGCCGCCAATCGCGGTGCCGTGACCGCCAATAAACTTGGTCGCCGAATGTACCACAATATCGGCACCGAAGTCGAAGGGCCGGCAAAGATAGGGGCTGGCAAACGTATTATCGACGATCAGGGGCACGCCGTGGCGATGCGCGATGGCGCCAAGCGCTTCGAGGTCGGCCACGTCCAAACGGGGATTGCCCAGAGTCTCGACAAACACCGCCTTGGTGGTGGGCAAAATTGCACGCTCGATGGCGGTCAAGTCTCCCGGGTCGACAAAATCGACGACGAGACCAAGACGCCTCAACGTTACGTTAAAGAGGTTATAGGTTCCTCCATACAAATGGGCGGAACTCACCACATGATCGCCAGGGCCGGCAATATTGATTAGGCTCAGGGTAATCGCCGCCTGACCGGAGGCCAATGCGAGGGCTCCCACTCCGCCCTCTAAAGCGGCAACCCGTTGTTCCAGCACGTCTTGGGTGGGATTCATAATTCGCGTGTAGATGTTTCCGGTTTCCTTCAGTGCAAACAGGTTTTCCGCATGTTCCGTACTGTCGAATTGGTAGGACGTGGTCTGATAAATGGGCACCGCTACCGCCCGGGTCACCGGGTCGTGATCGAAAGCGGCATGCAAAGCCAGCGTCTCAAACCCCCAGCCGTTTTCGTTTTGGCTCATCTTGCACACTCCTCGTTGGTGGACTGCTACGGATCCCGGTTCGCATTTCTCTGCCTTCCGGTTGCACCCTTGCCCCTACCGGGGCTCGGCCGGTCCGTACTGTTGATACTACGCCAATTCTACCCGCTTCGGGATCAAGCCGCCAAGAAACAATATATAGTCTATCGTGTTTTTTGTCTTACGCAACTCCGATCCGCCCCCGCCACGGTAGTCCAGGGCACCCATTTGCCGACTGCTCGGCCGATCTCAGTCAGCCTCGGGTCACCCGCCGTCCCCGTCCACCACCGCCTCCCAGGCCGCACGCATCCTCATCGCGGCGGCCCGGGGCGTAATCCCGCCTACCCCGGTTCCCAGCCCGGGACAAGCCATACGCCCCAGCGGCCGGTCGGGGTTTTGCCAATTCCATGCCATCACCGCCAACAAGGCGGCACGGAAGGCCCGATAGGCGTTATCGGTGTGCGCAATATTGCCCGGACTTCGCATCGTCGGAGCGACAATGAGACCCAGCCAGCGGGGATGTTGCGGAGTGGCGACCACCACCGCGTTGCCGACCGGCAGTTCTCCTCCCCACTCGCTGGCGATGACCTGCTGCACCTGGTGCTCGATGTCGATCGAGTGCTCAGCATAGTCTAGAGCGTATTGATAGTCGAGGCCGCCACGCATCATCCCAAAGCTATTGGCCGGAGAAACGAGCGCTGTCCCCGGCGGTTGCAGCAAAATATTGCCTGCTGCAATCTCCACCCCGGTGACGCCTCCAAACGCGGCCGTCCAAGCCTCGAACAACGGCTCGGGGCCAATCAAAGCCACCGTCGGCAGCGTGCTTCGCCTGGTGGTCATGGCGCTCCCCTTTCTCGATCCGGAGTTGCCGATTAAGCCCAGGCCTGCCTAAACGCCCGGATGAAGTCGCTATACCACAGGGCACTGTCCTTGGGCAGACGCCGTCGGTTTGCCTCGTAATCCACGTAGACCAGACCGAATCGCTTTGAATAGCCGAAACCCCACTCGAAGTTATCCAATAACGACCAGAGATAATATCCGCGCACATCTACGCCAGAGTTCAAGGCGTCGGCCAGGGCGCGGATATGGCGTTCCAAATAGCTGATGCGGGCTAAATCGCGCACCTGGCCGTCGACTACCCGGTCAGGGTATGCCGCGCCGTTTTCGGTCACCATGAGCGGAATTCGCGTATATTGCTGGTGAATACGTCGCAACAGGTCGGTCAATCCGTGGGGGCCAACCGGCCAGCCCATATCGGTCACCTCGTCGCGAGGCGTTACATCCCGGGTACCGAGTAGTTCGGCATGCTCCGGGTCATCGGCAATCACCTGATAGGTATAGTAGTTAATCCCCAGAAAATCCAGCGGCGCCGCAATCTCCGCCAGGTCGTCGCCCTGAATAGCATCGTCCCCGGATCCGAGCAACTCGTTCAAGCCGCTGGGGTATTGGCCGAGGAAGAGGGGGTCGAGGAAACTGCGATTGAGCATGGTGTCCATCCGGTCCCGCGCGGCCAAGTCTTCGGGGCGGTTCGACGCGGGATAGACCGCGCTGAGGTTCAACGTGATACCGATTTGACCCTGGGCCGCGTGGCTCCGGTAGGCTGCGACGGCAAGCCCATGCGAAAGCAAAAGATGATGGGCGACCATGCCGGCCTGGGTCGAATCCTGGATGCCAGGCGCGTGTTGACCGAGCAAATGACCCAGTACCGCCGTGCACCATGGTTCGTTGTGCGTAATCCAGGTGTCCACGCGGTCGCCAAATTGGTCAAACATTAGAGCCGCATAATCCCGAAAGTAATATGCCGTGTCGCGATTGCGCCATCCCCCGTGATCCTCCAGGGCCTGAGGCAAGTCCCAGTGGTAAAGCGTCAGTACGGGCCGAATGCCAGCGTCGATCAAGGTGTCCAAGAGACGGTCGTAAAAGGCCACGCCGTCCATATTCAACGCTCCTGACCCGGTGGGGAAGATGCGCGGCCAAGCTACCGAAAAACGATAGTGGTCAAAGCCGAGTTGGCGCATGAGCTCGACGTCTTCCTGGTAGCGGTGGTAATGGTCGCAGGCCATATCTCCGGTATCTCCGTGCCAGGTCTTATCTGGGGTGTGGCTGAAGGTGTCCCAAATCGACGGTCCGCGCCCGTCTTCATGAACCGCCCCTTCGATTTGATAGGCGGCGGTTGCCGTACCCCAGCGAAAATCGGGCGGGAATTTCCTGAACCACTGGCTGTCAAACTCCATTTCATGCGCGGCCCGACGCGCGAGCGGCTCATTGTTGGTCGATAATGCCCGCGCGGGAAATGCCGCTTCCCCCTTTCTTCGACATCGTGCGGCTCTCGGCGGTCAATTTAACCGCTGGGCCCAGGCGCCGTCGGCAGAGCATCTCTTCGCTCCCGCCCGCCTTTCCCATTCAATCCACGCACGACCGCTACTTGAATGATACCGCATCGAACCACACGGCGAGCGGGTCGTCCACCAATCCGTAAACCGATTGCGAGACCGGTCGGCCAATTCCTTGCGCCCCGCAGGCGTAGCGGTGCCGCAGACCGGGCCGCCGGGGCAGGAAAAAATAGCTCGCCGTACTGACCCAAAGGGAACGCCGTTCCCCCCTTTATCCGCATAAGCGCATGGCGCTTGGTATTTGCTGAGGCATGATACCGGTCTCGAATTTGACTCTGGGTCTGTAGCCCCAGGATAGGGCACTAAAGGGAGTGAATCCGATGTTATCGGGCAGTCGTGGTTGGCCGGTCGGGATTGGAACAGTGATACTCGGCTGGGATGCCATACACAATAAGATTCTATTATCAAAACGCGGGTCCTAAAGCTCCTGGTTTCTGCCGCGGCGTTTCTAGTCTTCATCCCATGAGAGCCAATTCAATCCACTACGTATTAGTTTGAGGTCCATCGATTGCAGTTGATCTTTGGTCATGCTTCCATGCGCAAATAGTCCGAGGGCCTCAACCAGTACATCTCGGTGCTCAGTAGTGAGGTCCTCCGCCTTAAGTTTCACGACGACATCGTGCAAAATAGTGCACGCGTGTGACATCGTTACATCACTGAACCGCCCCATCATCTCCTTCAGCATAAGCTTTATCCGTACTAGCACCTCTAGCCGATTGCTCATGTCGTAAGCTTTTTGCGCTGTTCGGAAATCCGCATGAGACAAGGGGATCCGGGTAGGGGAAAAAATATTTTCCCCTAAGATTTGACGAGTTCTTGCGGATCTCAGTCGCCTTATCCGTCGGGTCGGGCGAAATTTACCCCAGGGATCTGAGCCTTTTCGTAAAATCCCCGAGGCCTTATAGATAGCGGCTTAGCGCCCCGCGCACAGTGACAGTTTGTAACACCAATCTTTGGGAATGACCCGATCCAT
>JAJZXX010000004.1 GCA_021806205.1 Bacillota bacterium
CAGCAGACTATCCATAGTGATGCCTCCTATACATAGTAATCTATTTAGAAGTCTATATATCCGGCTTGTCGCTGTCAATAGGGTATCTGTCTTAATCGGCCATGGTGCGCTACTGCAAGACCTACGATATTGTGAGGGCACCAGCATTCCCGGTCCGTTGAGGTTTCATTTGGTATTGACCCTACGACATTACCAGGAATTTGAACGGCTAGCACGAGATGTGGGATCCTTAAGGCAGATTTGGGAGCGTAACTGCATTTAAACCGGGGTCGTGGACCCATGGATTCGGCCCTAGGGAGCTGGTGCATAACTCGGGTTAAAAATCGGGCTCTGCTTTGCTAAAAGGGGTATATTCCCAAATATGGATATATATGGTGCACTAACCTCCTGTGGTTCTCGAATTTTTGCGATTCTACCCCCAACCTTCGCCTCTTTTGTTCCTTAAACCGCTGTTTGGGCAGACTGCGGCCACGGCGCCGACCTTACGTCGGCAGCGCTCGACGCCGCAGGGCCCGGCTCAGTTCTTCAATATTTTGGATCACGCTGACAATCCGTAGCTGTAATTCCACTTTATAGTGTCCCCAATAACGGGTTCGGCGCCCGCCGTGCCGGGTCACCCGTTGAATTCCATGTTCGACCCGCGACCGTTCGCGATAGTGGGCCTGCCAGGCCGGGTCCGCTTGGCGTTCCCGTTCGGCTTGCCGAACGGGCTCGTTGGCGTCGAGGGACAAGGTTCGGCCTCCTTGGCCCCCAACACACTGCGCGCGCAAGGGGCATTGCGCACACGTGCTCGGCGGAAACTGGATGACCACCTTTTTCTCGGGCTGTTCGGGGTCCAACGGCGGAATCGGGCGCACCTCGCCCTGGGGACAGGTCACGGTGTCCGCCTCCCAATCCCACGCAAAGTCGGTTTTGCTAAACCGACCCCCGCGGTTTACCGCGGGGGGGACCGGTGCCTCGATGATCACCGACGGCTCCGCCTGCTCCACCGCCTGGCGCGTCGGGATCCCGCCATAGGCCGTATCCCCCATCAGGTGCTCGGGCAGCGCGCCCGTATTGGCGTGCCGATCGGCCAGCACGTCCACGGTGGCGTCGCCATCCGCAACATTGCCCCCCGTGACCACCACGCCCGTAATGAAAGCCCCGTCCCCGTCGGCCCGATTTTGCACGCTAATGTGCCCCTTGTAGCCATCAAATTTTTGACTGCTCGTCTTCCGCCCATGGCGCATGTCGGGATCCACGGTGGACAGAGTCCGGTCGGGCGCCACGCGCTGAGCAATCCGGACCTGGTCGGGGTGGTCGGGATCGGGCTCAATGTCTTGCTCCACCACCAGGGCGAGCAGGGCCAGAGCCTGACGTACACTCGGCGGCAGCGGATCGGCCACGTCGTCCGTCGGGGTCGGCCAGTGGGCGACCAGAGCTCGTCCATCCGCCACGAGGTCTTGCAAGAAGTCCGTGCGGGCTTCAGCCGAAGCCCAGTTTAGGGTGGGTTTTTTGCGCTCGGCGTAGTCCGATCGCCGCAGGGCCGGCACGGCGTCCGCCAACCCGGCCGTCTCGCATTCGATCAGCACCCGGCGAATAGCTTGCCGAATCAGGACCAAGGTCCCCTGCCGGGCGGCGGCCCCGGCGATCATGAACGAATCGATGAGATCTTCGGCGTCGCCGAGGAGTCCCGCTGCGCTGGCGTCCGCCAGCGTCATCTGGAGCAGGCGGCGGCCAAAATCTGTGCTCAAGAGCCGAGCGCGATACCGGGTCAGGGTCGAGTGATCGAGCGTGATCTCCGGACTGCGGCCGAGGCCGAGGGCGAATTTCCAGCGGTCATCAAACCGGGCGTTATCGACCGCGTCGCGGTCGGATAGGCCCTCACGAAACTGCAACAGCGTCAGCGCCAGCACAACAGTGGGCGGCTTGGACGGTCGGCCGGTGGTCCCGTACCAGTCTTGAAAGTCCTCATCTTGAAAATGCGTAGCGATCCACGTCCGGATCTTCGCATAAATCGAGGTCGCGGGAATCGCTTCTTCCCACCCATCCAAATCCGCAAAACTGACTGTTCGCTGATGACGTCCCAGCACACTCGTCACTCCTCCGGCTTGCCTTTGCTGAGAAGACTTCGCCATCCTTGTCGCCAATTCCTTTAGGCTAGACGAAAAATGTGTGCCGTGCTCGGTGATGGAGATTCCGCGTGAGAATCCGCCATCGCCGTATTTTTGAAGCGGAACTCGACGGACCCGGATTTGAGGAGATTTTGGCGACTTTTGCACCAGCTCCCTAGGGTGCAGTTGTCAAAACCTCTGCTCGCAGGGATTGTTGTTACGAGCGATGGACATGACAGAAGCTACCTTCAAGTACTTCGAAAACGGATCATTGCGGCGGGGAGTCATTCCCATTTTGGTTCAGTATTAGGAGGAGATGCAACGATGGCTATGAATTCACAGTACCGTACACCGGATCGGTACCAATTCATTAAGGGCGCGATTTCGGAGATCTCGGATAAGCATGTGGCTATTTGGCCTTATGGTGAAACGAAGGAGTTAGTTTCCTACTTCGTACATGGGGTTTCGGAGTTCTGGCAGGGGGGACTCAAATACCAGCACAACCTTTTGGGACAACTAGGAGATCAGGGAGCTGTCACGACGTTTCGCGACGACAACGGAAATCGTTTAGTCGAGCGGCTTTTTGTGAATGATGAGCAGGTGCGCGGTTACGTTGAAGAAGTGCGAGGCACCGTCCTCATCGTCCGACAGGATGGGCGCGTTCCCCAATTTCAGTCCCTTGTCATGTTCAGTTTTCACCCGGAGGCGCAAATGTTCGATGAAACACCTCTGTATCTTTCGGTAATTGCTCCTGGCCAATATGTAGCGGGAATTGGTGAAATTAAGGGGCCGAATCATTTGGAGGTGGCCTTGCTGGATGTTCGCTAATTGACGACAGGAAAGGTGGCCGGTATACCGGCCACCTTTTATGTGCCGCCTCCCACACCAATCCAGCTACCCTGGCTCGGCCGCGACACTAACAACGTCTCCACCAATCGGGGTCCATTCTTGCCGACAATCTGGGCTAGGACCATATATCCTGGTTTCAGGTTCGCCATTGTCGCCCCACCAAAATTGGAATTGGCATTATACAGAAGACGCGTAGACTGGCCGGTAAAAATCACTTTGTTTTTATGACTGAAACGAATATCTCGAATCTCAATCGTTCCCACTGTAGTCTTGGTAATAATCCCTTGAACTTGTTCTTCGGGTCCAAAGATCTCAGACGCGATCGGGAACTTCGCCGTTGGCCACGTTCCGGGCCATGTCTTAGTGACCACCGCCACATTTTCACCAGCGATCAAGTCGTCGGGCGACAGCCGCCGCAGTTGTCCGTTCTTCCACATTTGGGTATGGGCGGTGACGATCAAGGTTTGCGTAAATCCCCGAGGATGAGCGGGTGTGGGGGAAGCGTGCACAGTGAGATGATCACCCCGCATGCGGACCACATTTGCGTCCAAAATGTGATGTTTCACCGGTTGGAACCAATACTGACTCGACCCCACGGCAGAAGGCGGGTGTGAATGAGCAGCGCTTCGTTGTGACGAGGTATGCCAGACGAAGCTTCCACCAATGACCACTACGGCTAGACCGGCTACGGAAGCTGTCCAACGCCATGAGCCACTTCGAGACCAACGCGTCTTGGCAGGCACGCTCCGAGCAAATCGGTCGCGATCGAACTGGACCGCATCGGCCCCACGCCTTGAGGCTTCCTGGCGTAGCTGTTCTCGGATGGTATCGTCTAAGAAATCGTCGTATTTAGGATTTTTCGGCATGGGGTTCCTCCCAGTTTTCTGCAAACCGCTGGCGCGCGCGATGAAGGCGGGCTCGGACGGCCGCTTTCGAGATCCTAAGTGCGTGAGCGAGATCGTTTGTGGAGAAGTCCGCGTAATAATAAAGCCACAAGCACTCGCGGTCGCGGGGGGACAACGTCGCCAATGTCTCGCGAATCGCCAGGCTTTTTGTGATGGTACCTTCGAATGCGGGGGTGGTATCTTCTGGCTCCATTGCGAATAATTCCGGTATTCGGCGCCGTTGGCGGAGCGCATCGCGGCAGAGATTGCGGGTGACTCCATAGAGCCATCCGACAGATATCGGGCGATGGGCTTCATGGTGTTTGTACAGGCGCAAGTACGTCTCCTGGACAACATCTTGCGCTAGATCTCGGTCGCCAATCATAAGATATGCCACTCGTACGAGCCGATCACTCCACTGAATCCATTCGTGTATCCACTCGTCTGTCAATCCCCTTCGCCCTCCTCTCCTATAGGAATGAACGTGACATGGTCGAGATCAGTGACACAGGATAAGGGGAAACTTGACACACACGGCAGTGCCGCGGGGTAGGGATTATAAGTCATGCGAACGCGCATGGGGTTGCCATTTTTGGAGTCCCTGCTCGTTGACACACAGAGCAAAATGATGCACAGCAGGGACCTCGTCTGCTCGTCACCTTGGCGTATCAAGGTTTTTGGAGTCTGCTTTAAGTCCCTGCCATACCCGGTCAAAGAGTCTCCATGAGCTATTGTTATCGGGTTTTTTGGCGTCCCTGCTTGCTGAAAACATATTTGCCGAAGGGAGGAAGTGGCGCAATAAGCGGCGTTCCTGTCGCAGAGCAAGGAACAAGACTATCGCCAAATCGCGACTCAGCAGGTCATAAAACGCGCCGGGAATCCAGACTTTGATCTGTACACCGTCCGTTTCAACGGTGGGGTTTTGTGCCATTATTGCCATCCCCTTCCAAAGGAGCGATTAGGTCTGAAACAGGGCGACATTCTTGAAGCTCGCCTTGAGGACGGGAAGATCGTACTGGTGGCTACGGTTGCCGTACCAAAGGATCAGGCGTGGTATTGGACCGAGGAGTGGCAATCCGAGGAACGAGAAATTAACGGAGAGATCGCACGGGGATAGGTTACGGAGCCGATGGAGTGTGATAAGGCGTTGGCCGTCCTGGATGGCCTGACAAAACGGGATGGCAAGTAAGCTTCGGATTGCTTACGTGCATAGATTTCTTAAGAACTTTGCCAAGTTAGATCAGGAATTCCAACTGACCACCTATGAAGCGATCAAACAACTGGCCGATGATCCTCGACATCCTAGTCTCGGGACACATCGAGTGCAGGCAACGAGGTCGATGTGGGAGGCGTCCGCCAATATGGACCTGCGCATCACATGGCAGTACGACGATCCTGGAGTCATTTTGGTCCGGAACTGTGGCCACCACGATCCAACGCTCAAAAATCCATAGAATAAGTTGGGCGAGTTTTCTATTGGCGAAGTTCAAGCTGGCAGTTGGCCGAGCGATGTTGGTGACGAGATGCTCCTTGCCACGGACCAAGGCTGTGTGTGTACAATGGTAGAGGGGATCGGAGAAGGGGTGAGCGCGATGGAAGTTCTTAAAATTACGCCGCGGGGCTACTGTTACGGGGTGGTAGATGCGATGACCATGGCCAAGCGGGTGGCGCGGGATCCCAACGTACCTCGTCCCATCTTCGTGCTGGGTCAGATTGTGCATAACCAACATGCGGTCGAGGACCTCGAATCTTTGGACATTCGGACCCTGGACGGGGGATCCCGGGTGGACTTATTAGACCAGGTTCCGGATGGGGCTACGGTTATCTTTACCGCCCACGGCGTCTCACCCGAGGTCAAGCATCGGGCCAGGCAGCGGCGGCTTAATACGTTTGACGCCACCTGCCCGGATGTGACTAAAACCCACACGTTGATTCTAGAGAAGGTCCGTGACGGGTATTCCATTATCTACATCGGCACCAAGGGGCATCCCGAGCCGGAAGGCGCTATGGGCGAAGCACCGCCTGGGCGCATCGAACTGGTCAGTACCCTCGACGATGTGGCATTGCTGTCATTTGCTCCGCATACGCCACTGGCGATCACCACCCAAACGACGTTAAGCCAATGGGACACGGCGGACCTTATCGACGCCGTTCAGGAACGCTATCCTAACGCCGAGGTCCATAACGAAATTTGTTTGGCCACCCAGATGCGCCAGGAGGCTGCGGTCAAAGCGGCCCAAGATGTGGATATGGTGGTGGTGGTGGGAGATCGGC
>JAJZXX010000244.1 GCA_021806205.1 Bacillota bacterium
GCTGAAGGCGGAAGTTTTGTTCATGTCTCGGTCACCTCGATCACGAAAGTTGTTCGATTACTTCGCGATATCGTGCCGAAAGTCCTTTACGACAAGCGGTATTTCTCTTAATTTAGCGCGTATGGGGATTGACCCACGCCCAAAGGGCCTCCTGAAAGCTATAAACCGCCCTTGCCGTACGAAAAGAGGTGGTGACCGGTCGAGTTTTTTCCGCCGGGAACGACGCCGGCCGGAAGAAAGTCGAGACCGTCAGGGATGTTTAAATAGCCGGGCGCGGTGCCGGGTTTACCGGTATGGCCGTATTGCCAGACGATTTTGTCGGTTTTGGGGTTGATGATAATGACCCGGTCATTATAATCGTCGTTGAGCATGATGAGACCGTTGGGCAACATCACCGCCAGCGATGGGTGATTAAGCATACCAGGTCCGCTTGCCACGGAATAGGACCACAAAACTTTGCCTTGGGGGCTCATTTCAACGACCGCGCCGGGCTTGGTATAAAACGCTACGAGAATGTTGCCGGTGGGAGTAATGTTGGCGTCGGACGGGTAATAGAATTGGCTCGGAAAATGCACGGTATATTGAATTTTGTTGTGCTTATTCAGCAAGACCGCATCGTTGCCATTGATTTGAGTGATCAGCATGCCGCCATGGGGGGCTGGGAAATCGCCATTGGGGGCCGAGTACGAGACCGGCGGATTGATGGCCGCCACCCCAGTATGCCCGTATTGCTTAATGATTTTGTGGGTTTTTCGGGAAATAAAGAGAATGCGGTCATTGCGAATGTCGGCAACCGTAATGACATCGCCGCCGGGCTTGGAATATAAGAACGCGTCATCGGGGGTGTTGAGATAGCCTGGGCGGCTACCGGGTACGCCGGGGTGTCCGTAATTCCACACCACCTTGTCCGATTTAAAGTTAATGATAGAAATGACATTATTGTTTTCCTGATTAGTAATAATCTCGTCAAAGTGCGGGCCAAAAAATACGTCGTCGTCATCACGCAGCGCCGAGGGGTGTCCTGGCTTAGGATATTGCCAGACAATCTTTTTCTGCGGCGTCACTAACAGGATGCGATTGTTGGCGGAATCAGCGATTAACACGTCACCCGGCAGTATCTTGGAGGCTTTAGTCGCGTGCCAAGGAATATTGGAAGGCTTTTTGGGGGAAGGATCAGCCGCTTTGTTTGTAAGGTGGGAATGGTGCGGTTTTGCAGACCCATTAAGGTGTACTCCACAGGCCGTTAACCCGAGTGCCGCCATCAATGTCAATCCTACGCCGAGTGCTTTGGATCCCATACTGCTATCGCCCCTGTTGTCGTGTGGTGGAAAGCCGAGTAATACCGACCCCTAATGTCATAACGCGGATTGGGGTAAAAACACAACCCTTTGGGGCAAATACTCCTAAGGAAAATTTGTCCACCCGGGTGGATTTTTGCCTGCAACTATGGCGAGCCGACGGCGCTACCCGATGGGTTGATAGACACGGTACTCTCCAACATGCTCCAGTACCGGGAGGTTTCAAACGGCACGCGCCAGATGGCGACACCCGCTAAATGGTCCGCGACGGCGACGGATTGGATCCGGTTTTGTAAGGATTGGGTGCTGCCTATCCAGTATTGATACTCGCCGAGGTTCCACTGCCGGATGACCTGGCTTAAGATTTGGCGCGTTGGCATGTCATAGACCCCGGGGGTGGCTCCTGATACATTAAAGTCCTGTTGAAACTCTGAGACCGCATTGGCCGTGGCTTGATTGTAAATGCCGGTCTGATTGAGATAGTGAGGCGGCGTGTTGTTGTGCTCTTCGGCATAGCGCACCAAAATGTAGTTCAAGAGCCCTTGCAGATTTTGCACTTGGGAATTATATTGCCCGTGATTGCCGGCAATGGACAGATGCTGGGTCGGTGCTTGCGCACTACCCTGGGGATTGACGGTCCACTGTCCTTTGGTGTTCAAGTATTGGTTGGTCATAAAGAGTTCTGACCCGGTCGTAGAGTCAAAGACCGGAACGATGTTGGGATTATGCTGCAAAAGAGCCGCGGCCTGTACATCGCTCACGTAACTATCCTGGCCCAATGTCGCCTTATTATCCAAACCAGCATTATTAAAGGACCAATAGTCCCCATAAGGCCCGAGTCCCATGACGATCTTGTTGGACGGCACGCCGTCGGCCAATGCGGCGCGGTAGATGGACAAGTCCCAGCTTAAGCCCTGATTGGGGCCGGCTTCGGTGACGCTGTCGTGGGCGCCATAGGACATGATGTTGATGGCGGTGACATAGGGAGCAATGGCGGCAAAATTAAAGGGGCTGTGGGGATAGCTGAAGGGGTACACGTCAACCATGAGGGATTTGCCGATCCGGTTCAAAGCCAGGCCCAATTGCGAGACAAAGTGGGTGTATTGGAAGGAAACCTGGGCTAAGGTGAGCCCGTTGGTTTGACTGGGTTCGAAATCCAAGGTGACTCCATCATAGGCGTTGTTTTTGACGGCGGTGACAATGTTGTTGACCGTCGCGGCGATTTGTGTGGGTGTTTGAAAAGGTCCCACCGAGACGGACCCCAGCATCGGCCAGACCTGAAGACCTTGCCGGTGGGCTTGGGTGACGACTTGGGCATACCCTTGAGGCGGGGAACCGAGATTCCACGCCAGCGTGCGCGGATTTTGGGTGAGATAGTACCAGGTAGGGACTATTCCGGACAGTGCGGGGGCGTTCGTGACCATAGTTTGATAACTGCCTTGCGTGTGCGGCATGAATTCGCCGTAAGCAAGCGACATAAAACTTGGAGGGGCCGGCACCCCCGCAATCATGGCCACATCCACGGTGTTGCTGGCGGCGGTGACATTCTCGGCATCGCCGTTGGTTAGCACCGCGCCTGAACTTAACACCAGGCTGTACCCGCTTTGGTCGGGGGTTACTGCCAGTGACCTGGCGTCGGCGGTGCCCAAGTTGGTCGAGGCGGGGGACGACAAGGGCGATGCGGTCCCGTACGACTGGATCGTGCCATTTTGCCATAAAATCCAATAGCCGCGACCCCCTGGAGTTGCAACAAGATCGGCAGCCAAACCCGTCGCCGAAGTTCCGGCGGGTGGAGCTGAACGGGGAATCTGGCTGGACCCTAAGGCTGAACCTTTAGAGACGCTACCGAGCGAGGCCACGGTGTGTACCGATCGCATCGTATATCCCAGGCTATGGAATAGCGATAACGTGGGAATAGCGCGCAGTAAGCCGTTTTGGTCCACATAGACAGTGTTTGTGCCACTTTGCCGCCATACCGTATCGGTGGTCATAAAGGGTACGGCTTGAGAGATTACCGATCCAATCGGCAGTCGCGGCAGCGTGTTGACTGACTGAACGGCCGTCCAGCTTAATGCCATGCCAGTGAACACGCTGGCGGACGCGATCGGATCGAGGGCATCGTGGTTCACGATGTAGACGCTCTGGTGATGGATTTGACGGAATAATGACCCGACAGGCGGTGGGTAGTTTCTCTTTGGGCCTATAGCCGGTCCCGTAGGCCAATTTGACTGGAGGCTAGGCAGGGTAATCACGGGATGGCCCGAGAGCCCTTGGGAGACGAGCGCAAAAGCTCCAATGGGGTGTAAGACGCCAGCTCTAACCCAATAGATGACACGGCCGGCTTTGAGAAGCGTTCCATCGGGATAGGGCACGAGCAGGGGACGCCCTAAACGAAATGAACTAAGACTGGCCACATCCCGCACTTGACCCAGACGATGGCCCATATCCTTCAGAAGCGCCAAGGAAGAAATGTGGTAAAGGGAACCGCCTTGGACCAAAAATATCGGGGAGGTCCCTTTTAACCGCACTAAGGACCCGTTAGGAAGCACTGATGACTGAGAGGTTTGTGCCGATCCGGTGTTGAGAGTCAGTCGGCGAGCGTTGCCATAGGGATACACCATCCCATGCGAACCCAAAATCCAATAGCCTTGCCCGTTGACGCTTAAGGCCAGGGCCGCGGCCGGGATGGGACTTTTCGGCGATCCCAGATTCTTAGCGGTGCCTAGGGCATAGACGGTACCGTTGGAAGAAAGCACATAGGCTCCTGTCCCCGAAGGCAGTACCGCTAACGATACGGCGGTGATGGTCTGGTCGACGCCCCCAAGGGTGGTGGCGTCACCGAAGGCATACACTTGGCCATTTGCGGCGAGAATCCAGTAGCCCCCGTTGTTCGCGGTTGGCACTAATTCCACGGCTGGCGAACTGGTGGCACCAATGGTGGTTAAATCACCGTAGGTGCGGGCGCCGCCATGACCGGTGACTAAACCGGTTTGGCTCAGCGTGTAATAGCCGCGCTCGATTCCTGAAAAAGGCACTGTGGTGGTTGAGCCCGGGGCGGTAACCACCGACAAAGTGCCGGGGCCGTCTTGGGCCGGAAGGTCAACAGTAATGCTGGTATTGCTCCAAGAGACGACGGTGGCGCCGCTATTGTCAATGCGGACGATATGCGGTGACACGCCAAATCCGGTGCCGGTAATGGTCAATGTGGATTGCGTATTGTTGGGGGTATAGTGGCTAATTACCGGTAAGGTTTGGGCATCGGCGGTCCCCAAGAATAATGATCCGAGGAGCGCAGCAGAAAAAATGGCAATAATCGACCGGGGTCGGGGGGAAAGCATAGAAACCTCCTTGATGTTGGGGAACGGTGTGGGCGGCGTCTTCACTGTTTTTATTAGGCATTAAGCGTCAGATTCCTGCTTTTGGAACCTACTTTACGCGATTCGAAATATGCGACAGTGGGGCGACTCGTGTCGGTGACCGCTTAGCGCTTCTCGCTTGGATTGCATGGAGGTGATCTTGGACCATTCGTGGCCGCTTAAACCATAGAAGCACATCTTCGCGGGGCGATGCGGAAAAATCTGTCCGGCTTCAAGGCTAATCAGCGCTGCCTGGTTAACTAGTCGATTAATCGGCGTCCACTAACGGGAGAGTGAGCACCAAGGCGGCACCGCCCAATGGAGAGGTGTCGATGGCCATTACCCCCGCGTGGGCTTTGACGATGGATTGCACTATGGCCAGCCCTATTCCTCCACCGGGATGCTGCGGGTCTAACCGCACCGTCCCGTCTAGGATGCGCGCTCGTTCTTTGTCTTCTATGCCAGGGCCGGAGTCCTCAACAACTATCACACCATATCCCAAAACCGCGGAAGGTTTTGTGGCCATTCGTATTGTGCCATGGCGCGGGGTGTAGCGTATGGCATTGGAGAACAGGTTGTGTAGTGCCTCGTGAACGGCCAAAGCATCGACTCGGAATACTAAATTCGGGTCCCAGTCGTTTTCCGCAGCGATATGTCGTGATGTGAGCAACGGGCGGTACAATTCCCATATGGGTTCGACCAAAACATCAGATCGCACCGCATCGGTGTGATAAAAGTAGGAGGTCAAAGGCGCCGCATCGGGAAGATGTGTAGTCAGACGGTTGATTCGCTCAATTTCCCTGTCCAAAAAACTTGGGGCATGAGAGGGTTTATGAAGCGTCAGGGTCCGGCTATAGCTACTAAGGGCCATCAAGGGTGTCCGAATCTCGTGCGCGAGCTCTTCCAATCGGGCCCGTCTGGCTTGCTCGGCTTGCACAAAGGTATGGGACACCCTGTTGAGAGCAGTGGCCAGGTCGGCTAATTCGGCGAGGGGGGCAGGAGAAATTACTACATTGGTTGCCCCATGGGTAACCGCCCGTGCGCCTTGCGTGACCATTATGAGAGATCGGGTTAAGGTGCGGGAAATGTACAAGGCAACCAGCCAGCCTATGAATGTTGCGAACGCGGCGGCGATTACTAAACTTAGTTCCATGGCGCTTAAGAAGTGGTGTAAGGTGACTAAGCCCAGGTGGGATTGACCAATGGTCCCGTGCTGATGCTCTTGTCCTGTGAGCCGACGCAAATGGTACAGATAATGGCTCAGATACAAATGTACACTCGCCCACACGCCTATGCCAAACACTATCATGACGGACAACATTATGGTGAGAAAGCTCTGAATGAGGTAGGTTCTGGTCTTCTTCATGGGTCCTCCCTCCGGAATCGATAGCCCAAGCCCCAGACAGTTTCGATCCAGCGCGGGCGTTTGGGGTTAGCCTCAAGCTTACCCCGCAGTGTGCCAATGTGGACATCGATGGAGCGGGGGGTGGGCGCATCATCGGCGATCGCGTCGTGTAATTTATCCAGCAACTGGTCGCGAGAATATACGCGTCCAGGCGACGTGACCAGAGTTTGGAGAATCGTAAACTCGGATGGTGTCAGTTTAACGTCATCTGTCCCTCGTACAGTGGTCTTGTCGCGAAGATTCACCCGGTATGGGCCAAAAGTGACTTCGGTGGAACGGTCATCAGTAAGAGGTAAGAGTCGACGCTGAATGGCCTCCATGCGGGCTAATAATTCCCGCGGGTCGAATGGTTTAACTAAATAATCGTCGGCGCCGCTAGTGAGGAGTTGCACCCGGCGACTGAGGTCCGTAATGGCCGAGATGACGATGACTGGCAAGGAAGATTGCTGGCGCAAGGTCTTGACCAGGTGCCATCCCTGTCGGTCTGGCAACATGAGGTCGATAATGGCGAAATCGATGGGTTGGGAATTCACTATCTCTATGGCTCGTGCCGCGGTGTGGGCGGTGCATACGCTGTAACCTGCTTGGGTCAACCACTCGCCCAAATTGTGCACTATAGCGCTATCATCATCGACAATAAGCACAACCACCCATAAACACCGCCATCCTAAAAGGTCGGGGGAGATTCTCCCCCGACGTTATCATACATGACTAGCCTTTTCCGTGCCCTCCGCCTGAACCTGCCCAGGGCGGTTTGCCCGATCCGTGCTGCAGAGCCTGTCCATTGACGCTGGTGACATGAAGGATATGTCCCGATAGTCGACCTTGGACCGTGACGGAGTTTCCTTGCTGCGCCCCCAAGATCTGGGCGGCATACCGAGGGGGACCCAGTCGGAGCCCAAGTGTTGTGCCGGTACTGGTCACTAGCGACACACCGTGGCGTGTGGTCACAAGGCGACCCGTTACCGTCTTCAAACTGGCCTTTTGGGAATCGGCTTGTTTGGACTGATGGTGTTTGACAGCTGCAGGGGGTAGACTATGCGCGGAACTGACCCCTGGGGCCGCCATGACAGCGGTTGACATAGCTGCCATCGTAGCCATCGAGACCCACCATTTCTTTGAGATCATGTGAAAGTACACCTCCTTTCCCGTCAATCTGGAGCTAGTATATCGGGAGGTTTTAAGGAAAGTATGAGGAACCCCCGAACACTGCTAAGACGCGGTACCAAAGTGGTCTAGATGCTCATTGGGACCCGACAGCGACGTGTCACTAGTCTGTCGCGGCCTGCTACAAGGGTCGGGCGAATGATGCACGTGGGTGGGCATGAAGTGGCCGAAACTATTTTTTGACTCCTGGGTGCGGTCGTGTTGTCGAGAGTTCTTAACAGGACTTTTCACGACCATTAGCGAATCTTAAGACTGATCATGACAAGTGGAGAAACCATGCCTAAATACTGGTTTAATAAAGAGGTGCTTAACGATTGGATGCAGCCGACCCGAAGTATGTCTTACCGCAGTATAAAACCGATCAGGGGCTCAAGGCCCGAATCGAAACGCATAAGCGCTACGGTATAGGGTCATCTGGGGGTTTTGATGGGATGACTCAAATGTTGGCCGAGAGGGTCGCACCCCAAACCATATTGGACATGGGGGCCGGGACCGGGAATTGGTATCGGTCGATACGTCAGGTGCTAGGGCCAAAGGTATACTACGTCGGTCTGGACCAGTCGCCTGGTATGGTTGAGAGACTGATGGAGATGACGACCCAAGACAGCAACGCCGAAATAAGGCAGGGTGATGCGCAATCCTTGGACTTCGGCGATAACAGGTTTGACTGGGTTGGTGCGCACTATATGTTGTATCACGTGCCCGATATTGGACGGGCGGTCAAAGAAGCCTGGCGAGTCCTTAAGCCGGGCGGCCTATTAGCCGCAGCGACTAACGCGAAGAAACCCTATCAAGAACTTTGGGACATCGGGGAACAGGTGGCCCGAGAGCTGGGGTTGGAGGGTGATTCACCTGGTCACTGGATGCGCTTTCATTTGGACAACGGTGATACGTTTTTTCCAAAGGGCGCGGAGGTGGTGCGATGGGACAGCGGATTTCGGTTTCGGAAAGCCGAGCCCGCGGTAGATTATATGGCATCGGGGCCCATTTCCATTCACTTAGGATCACAAGCCGGTAGACCAGACCTGGTAAAAAGAGCTCTGAACCTATTCGGCCAGCACGTAGACGCTATCATCGAAGATTCCGGCGTTTTCGAGGTGCATTCCCAGTCCGGGGTCCCGCCAACAAAACGCGGATTTACAACGCTAGAAATGGGTAACTATGGCAATTAGTCTGAGGCGCCCATTCTGAGGGGTCGTAAACGATCTAATGTCGACACCTGATTGTCGTCGAAATGATATTCTCCCAGAAAATTGATGTGTTCCCACCCGAGAGGAAACACATGGGGCAGCAAGCTCTCGTCGACAGAACCGTTCTCCTTCAAGACCTCAATGGCCTGAGCCAAATACACGGTATTCCAGACACTGATCGCATTAATCAAGATGTTCAGCGCACTGGCACGCTGAAGTTGATCCTGCAGGACCCGTTCACGAAACTCCCCGTGTTTCCCGAAGAAAATCGCCCGGGCCAAGGCATTCATGGCCTCGCCCTTGTTGAGTCCTTTGTGAATACGTCGGCGCATCCCCTTATCCGCGAGGTAATCCACCAAGAATAGCGTCTTTTCAATCGAGCCCATTTCGCTGAGGGCTTTGGCGAGGCTGTTTTGCCGGGCGTAGGAACCGAGCTTGCCCATGATGAGGGCACCCGGAACGATGCCGCGTTGGATCGAGTGGGCCACTCTGAGCACGTCATCGTAGTTGTCCCGAATGACTTTCGTGTTGATATGGCCGCGTAATAACGCGCTGATGTTGGGAAAGTCTGCCGCTTTCCCGACCGTGTAGAGCTTGGCATCCCCGATATCCCGCAACCGGGGGGCGAAGCGAAAACCTAATACGTGGGTGAGGCCAAAGACCTGATCCGTATATCCTGCCGTATCCGTGTAGTGTTCTTCGATTTGCAGATCGGTTTCATGATGCAAGAGCCCATCAATCACATGAATCGCATCCCGGGAATTCGTCGTAATCACTTGGACGGAAAACGATGTGCCTTGATCGCTCGTAAACCGATAAATCGTGGCCCCCTTGCCAAAGCCATAGTGCGGATTCGCATCCGCATGCAGCGAGGAGACCGGAATGGGCATGCGCATCCCATCGGATGAGGAGGTTGTCCCGTCTCCCCAGAATGAGGATGGCGGGAGCCGATGCTGAAAATTTACGAGGCTGGCCTGGGCGCGACGTAACGTATCGTCTTCCATGCGCCATTGCGCGGCGTGGGCCATGCGTCGATAGCTGATACCCGGGGCAGCCTCCGCCATTTTGGTGAGTCCGATATTGGTCCCCATCGCCATGAGCGCGGCCATCACGACAGACTTTTCTTCCGCACTTGGCGGGTTCCCGGTCGAGCTATGTACGAGTTGCTGATCGAACGCCGTCCACTGCGACACGTCCAGCAATAAGTCCGTCAGTTTGATGCGGGGGAGCATGGCGTAAAGCGTGCGACTCAGGTCTTTGGCGGCCTCCGGGACGTCATGGTCTAAGCGGTCCACATGGAGCTGTTCGTCTTCGAACGTCACCCCCTCGAACTCATGGATGTGGTCATTGAAGAACGTCAGACGCTGGGTCAACGTGTCCATCCGTTCCGCGAGGTACTCCTCCACCGAACTGCTGACCACTAATCCAGTCTCTTGGGTCTCCTTCGCCTGTTCCCATTCCGTCTTCGACACCAAGTATTCGTCAAAATCCTTGTGTTGCCGGCTTCCGACGATCGCAATATTCCCCGCACGCACGGCATTTCTTAACTCGGTCAACGCCGCCATCTCGTAGTACGCGCGATGAATCGTCCCATCGGTCCCCACCACGTGCTTTTTCCATCGCGGCGGTAAAAATGCCACAGGAGCATCGTCCGAGACTTTACGCTTCCCGGAGGCGTTCATCTCACGAATCGTCTCAAGGGCGTCTAGGACGGGCTTTGCCGAGGGATTGGCCTGAAATTCTAACGCAGTGAGGAGCGTCGGGGTATATTTCCGGAGATAGCTAAACCGGCCTTCAATCAGGTCCAAATAATCATAATCCACGGGCCGGGAGAGTTGCTGGGCCGTTTCCACGGCCGCAATGAGTTGATCCCACGGCATCACCGTTTCGACCAGGGGAAAGGGGTCGATCTTGTTTTCCCGCGCGTGAATCAGAGCGGCGCCTAATTCCGCGAAGGCCACGACCATGCTGTTGATCGATTTGCCATGTTGCTGCTGGATCTCCTCCTGACGTTTACGCCCTTTGCTCTGTAAGGCGATCATTTGTCGATGATGAATCTCGAAGGCTTGGTCGATCAGGTCTTGGCTGAGTTCCCGGAGGTACACCACGGCGATGGCATATCGTTTGGGACCGGGGAATCGCCGCAGCGCAAAGGGTTCGTATCGTGCCCCAATTTTGGCCAACTGGCGTAATCGGTTGGGATGGATGGCGCGGAGATCCGTCGGCAATGCCAAGGACCGAATGGTCTCTAAGCGTTCAATCACCTGCAAAAAGGCTTCCGGTGATGTCCGGCCCGTCGTGTCTTTGAGCCACGACCACGGGGTTTTATTCCCATCGCGAGACGGCTCGAGTAATTGGTCTAATGCCCGTTTCTGATCCTCCGTGATAAGCGCATGAATGTGTTGAAAAATGGTGTCTGCCGCATGGTGTCGGGCACTCCAAGCGGCACGCTCGATGGTGGTGATGGCAGGCAGGACCATCTTCTCGTGGCGAAGCATCGCGAGGGCGGAGCGGATTAAATCGAGCGCATGGTCATTGTCCAACGCCTGTTGGGTCAGGCGTTGAAGCAACCACCGATACGCCTGCAGGGAAAAAGCCCGATAGCCGTAGGTATCCCGAATTTCCTTGAGGTGGTCCCATGCGGTATTCTCACGGATCGCATATGCATTCCACACCTGCGGATCTACGTGGATTTGTTGAGCGGCATGGCGGACGATCTTGCCCGGAATTTGGGGAAAGGTGAATAAGGGCCACCCGGGATAGCGCAGCAAGGCTAGCTGCACCGCAAATCCCAATCGCGTGTCATCCCGACGATGTCGCGCGATGACCGCCAAATCTCTCGCCGAAAACGTATGGTGTGCGGCCAATTCCCAGTCGCTGAGTTCGTTCAAGTCCATCAAGGATTGTCGCTGTTCGTGGGTTAATAATTCCTTACCTCTCAATCGAGGACATCCTCTCGCTGCGCGTGATGAAAACTGTCGCAAAACTAGTCTTTAGCGTCACTTTAGCGTAGAATACCCACGAAAACGATGGGAAAGTCAGGGAGCTAATGGCGGAAAAAAGTGACGCAAAAGTCCTCGCGGGATTGGTCCAACATCTCGAGTCGGACGGGTGTAGTCCGGGAACCATTAAAAATTATACCCGGAGTATGCGGGAGTTTGCTGCATGGTTAAGACACAGCGACGGGGATCTCACCCGGCTCACGCGGGTCGATGTGCAGCAATACATCTACGCCTTGGAACAGAAAGGGAACGCAGCGGCCACCATCGAGAACAAGTTTGCCGCTCTTTCTGTTTTGGCTCGCTACCTCGACGCTTCCCATGTTATACAAAATATTCGTCGGCCCGTGGTGCGGAAATCACGGTCCATCGCCCCGAAATCCCTCGAGCGCCATGAACGGAATCGGGTCCTGCGGGACGTCGAACGGACCAAGAATCCACGGGCTATCGCGATCATGTACCTCTTCCTGTATAGCGGGCTTCGGGTTTCGGAGATGGTGGCGCTGGACCGGACTGACGTGGCAATGGGGGAGCGGAGCGGGTCGATTTGCGTCCGAAAAGGGAAAGGAAACGTGGCCCGGACGGTGCCATTGCCTATCGAGGCCCGTCTCCACCTGCGTCAATACCTGGCGTCGCGCACCGATGATCATCCGGCCCTGTTCCTGTCCCATTATCAGCGGAGAATTTCCGTCCGCTCGGTCCAGCGAATCTTAGCAAAATTCGGCGTGCATCCGCATCAACTGCGTCACACCTACTGCCGAGAGTTAGTCGGCGCAGGCGTGGATATCGCGACGGTGGCCGAACTCGCCGGCCACGCCGATATCAACGTCACCCGGCGTTATGCGAAACCGTCACCCGGAGAATTAGAAAAAGCCATCGAGAAAGCGTTTAGTCAGTGATCCACACGGTGCCGATGTCCGTTGATGGTTCAGTTCGAATCATACACCGACGTTTGTATACTTATGCCATTGACGAATGGGGGTCGTGTTGAACGTTGAACAGGCCGGAGTAGATGATTCTTACCGCGAAGTATTCGATTCCGTCGAGCTTAGGGATTAACCGGGGATCCGAGGCTTGGCAGGGACTCGAACGGCCCTCAACATGAGCGGTGAACCGCGTACCGCATTCTAGGATGCTGGAGCGCCGAGCCACAATGAAGGATCAAGTCATACGACCCCGCCTGTGTAATTCATCTTACTGAGGTCACTTTTCGCCCATCGTACAATGGATGAGCGAGGTAAAAACTGTTGCATCTGAGGGTTGCGTCCTACAGAGGTGGATGGACGCCCGGCATTCAGAGGAGGATTGCCATGCTATCGACGTTGCTGGGATGGCTTCGGGAGTCCGATATTCGAATTGTGGTATTGGTGGTGGTTGCCCTTGCCTATGCTGCCGGTGCCATCAGTCGTTGGCGCCAGGGCAGTCGGAGACGGCACGCTTTTTATATTGCTGCGGGGATTCTGTTAGCACTATGGGAATGGCATATGGTGTGGTGGCTGTTTGTTGGAGCCGCGCTTGCCTTCATCGCGGGGATAGACGATCTCTGGCGAGGGGATCCCAAACTTTCTAGTCAGGGCCAACATCCGGGTATGACCTCGAAGGATACAGGAAAGGAAACTTAGGTCTACAGCGGAACTCGAAGCGCCAAATCGGGGCGAATATCGGGCCAGTGTCAGTCCGTGCGAAATGCTCGCAGAGCGACGAGGAGGACGTTTCGAGCCCAATCCGTCTGGTGAAATGCCGAAACACGAATAAGAACTGTCGATGGCGGGATCTGGTTGAACCGCTCGATTTTGGTTTGATCCGAGCATCAGATGCCTGGCCCAGTGACGCGCAGGCGGCATGGCGCTCTTTCGGTGAACCAAGGGAGGAAAGAGATTGAGAGTAAAATGGGCCCGCGCCATCATTACCGCAGGGATATTATTGGCTGCGTCGGTTGTATTCGTCGATCCCGGCCTGCGTCACGCGGTGCTGGGGATTTTTCGGTTGGCGACGATTCATCGCATCCGGCACGTGGTCAGCGCGTTGGGCTTTTGGGGGCCACTCCTAGTGGTAGGCCTGATGGTCCTCCACAGCGTGGTGTTTGTGCCGGCCGAATTGATTACCCTGAGTAGCCTGGTGATTTTTGGGCCGGTATGGGGCCCTGTCTACGCTTGGATTGGCGCGATGCTTGGGGCTAGTCTATCGTTTGGCTTAGCCCGACTGTGGGGGCGGCCCCTCGTGACGCGTTTTGTGTCGCCGGGAATTCTTCGGCGACTCGATGGCTTTATCCAGCGAGAGGGTGCCGTCGGCATGCTCACTTTGCGACTCATCCCCCTCGTGTCCTTCAATGCCCTCAATTATGCCGCAGGCCTGACTCAGATGACCTGGCGGCAATTCCTTTGGACCACCGGCCTGGGGATCCTGCCGATGGAAGTATTGTTAGCCCTTCTTTATCATAGCGCCCATGGAAAATCCGGTGCCGTCATCGGACTCACTGTCGTTGGTTTGGCGCTGCTTGCGGGCCTCCTGATCCGGGGTCGTCTGGTACGCAAATATGGCCGCTTCAGCCACAGGAAGTAATGCGTGTGGGGGCGAACTTCCCAATCCGCGTCAAGAAAGCACGAATTACTTGCGACCCGTGGGCTGGATATCGTGCCTAGGGAACGCATCCTCGCCTAACACCGAAGCGTCGCATTTGAGGGTTTTTCATAACTCGAAGTCCTTGATTTGCAATACTTGTAGGGTCTGAGGAAATTTCTTTCCCCCTGAATTAGACGCAAAAAGGAGTTCTCACCATCGGTCGGGAAGTCTTGGTTACCACACCAAACTACGCCCGAGGAGGAACTCGCTTATGGGATCACTTCGACAAACGTCGTTCTTTTCCTTTGAGGAATGGATTCATGACACCGAATGGGATGACCGGCTGCAGGCCATTTTGGATGCGGTTCCCGTGGGTCCGGCGCTCAGCGCTGTACCCAAGCCGGCTCGCACGGGCCGGCCCGAAACGCACGATCGGGCCTTGATGATTCGGGCCTATGTGGCCAAAGCGGTGGAACAAATTCCCACGACCGAAGCGCTGCGGGCACGGCTTCGCCGCGATCCGGTGTTTCGCTGGATTGTCGGCTATCGGGGCAAGTCGGATATCCCCTCCGCGGCCACGTTTTCCCGTCTGTTTGATCAACTCGGCCAGGGCACCAGCTTGCAAGCCGTGCATGCGCAGCAAGTGGAGACCGCCCGCGAGCGCCAGGTCGTCTCGACTGACGAGGCCGCCTACGACGCTTCGGATGTCCCGGCGTATGAAAAGACGCGTCGGCATGCCGACGCCCAAGATCCGGAACGCGCGAGCTGGGGGCTAAAAACGGGACCCAAGGGCCAGAAATATCGCTGGTTTGGCTATAAATTGCACCTCTCCGTGGCGGCTGGGAGTCTCTTTCCGTTGGCGGCTCTGACGGCGACGGCCACGATCCACGACGTACACATGGCGCGGCCGTTGATCAAGATCACGACCGACCGGGATATGGGGCAGCAGGCGGCCATTTTTGATGCGGGGTACGATCAGGCGACCCTTTATCAGGATCTCCAAGCCCAAGGACTGATTCCGATTATCCCACTGAATCGCCACGGGGGCGAGGCGCCGGAGGGACGCGACACCCAGGGGCGTCCCACGTGTTCCATGGGCTACACGCTGACGTTGGCCGGTTACGATGCGACCACCGAGGTCCAAAAGTTTCGGTGTCCCCATGCGACGGGCCATGTCGATTGTCCTATGGGTATGGCCTGGTGCTCCGCGTCCAACTACGGCTATGTGCAGAAAATCGCGATCGCCGACAACCCGCGCGAAGTGGGGCGTGTCGTACGCGGCACCGCCAGGTGGGATGCGCTCTATGACTTGAGGACGAGTGTGGAACGGGCGTTCAGCTACCTGAAGGAACACCTGAACCTACGAACCGTCCGCGTGCGCGGACGGCGCAAGGTCCACACGCACAATCTGTTCGCGGTCATTGCCTTGGCCGCCTCGGTGCTGGCTGCCACCGTGTAGTCCAGATCCGCTGCGTCATACTCCGGCGATGGGGCGAGCGTTCGCCGGGCATCGTGTTGCCAGAGCGCCCGGGGTTCCCCCTTCGAACCGTGTCAGCCTGTTGGGAAGGACGTCGTCATCGAGGGCGACTTATCCACACCCTTGCTTCCTCGAGTTATGAAAAACCCTCATTTGTTTATGTCGTCTTCGGATAAGCTCCGGTGGCGATGGTATGGTCGATCACTCTAATGAGATATCCTTGGGTGACCGCGTCTCTCCGTGCACGACGGCGCTTTTCTTGATGCGATGCCTCGGCCGGATTGAGTAGCCTTCCCCCAACATGGGGGCGGGGCCGACCCCATCATCGGGCCGATCCCCGCGTTGGGCACTTCCGGAGGCTAGGTTGGCTAGCTCGGTGATGGCAGTGACGCGCCCGGACTTTTCCGAGCGGGCCAGAACCGCCGGAAAATTGTGGATTGATTCGGCTTGGCTGTCCAAGATATGAGCCAGCCCAAGAGGACCCCATAGGCACTATGCGCCAAGTAGACGGTGATGGCAAACGGGGGTCCAAACAGGACGCCAAAGTAACCGGCCCCATCGCATTGGGGACGGGACTCGCCAAAAATCCCGTCGCCATAAAGACGACCGCATATACCCAGGCGACCCACCACGAACGGCGTCCGAACACCACGGCGTAAATGATGCCAAACGATGCGCCATTCCAGAAATGATCCGCGTAACCCAAGATGGTGGACAGTGTATCCGGGCCCTGCATAATCCGGCCGGTCAGCAGAACCCCCATCAGGGTGGGGAGATCCCCGGGCATGGAGTGAAAGACACGAAACCCGATAATCCGAATAATCTCCAACCCGATGGTGCTGACGGCGCCGGTCCACAACCCGAGGATGAGCCCGTGGGACAGCCATTCCCAGCGACGCCATCGAGCCAGCCCATATAGGATAGCCAAGAGAATGATGCTGGGAATACCCACCCAGAGGACCAAGGTTTCGAACGTCGAATACCCGTCATCGGCGATCGCCAACAATAGGGCGCCGGAGGCGGCGGCCGCGGCCAGCGCGAAGAGGGTCGCAATGAGTTCACCCCAAGAGCCGCGAATTACCCCGTTGTTCCTCACATCGTCACCCCCTCAGGCACTATTGGGCCGCTTGCTTGACAATCATGGCCAGCTTTTGATTCATCATGACGCCGGGTTTGGCCAATGACGCACTGATGGCGCCCATGAGCGTCGATGGTTGAAAGTACCCGAGTTCGGTCTTGCCTTGAGCGTTCACCCACACATACACGCGCATCGGCACTTCCCCGCCGACGGCGGGATTCATTTGGAAGAGGCTTTTCCCGACCACGGGGTTGCCCACGAAGAAGGACTCCGCGCCCTTCAAATGGAGGCCGGTGGTAGAGAGCGCGCCCGCCTGATTTAACGTCCCCAATACCATCATGCCGTTTTGCGCGACGGCGTGTTTCAACGCGGCGACGGTGGCGCTAAATGATCGAGCCGAAGTTCGATGTTCAAAAGCCATCCCATGCACGCGCGGCACCGGGAGGGCGGGTCCGCGCGCCACGGATTTCACGATCATGGCGAGCTTCTGGTTGAGCATCATCCCAGATTTCACCAACGCAGGGTTCACGGCGCGCAACAGTGCGGAGGGCTGGAAATAGCCCACGTCGGTGGCGCTGTGGGCGTTCACCCACACGAAGACACGCACCGGTACGTCCGTACCGACCGCGGCGTTCATTTGAAACATACTTTTCCCGGTCACGGGATTGCCAATAAAGAACGACTCGGCCCCTTTCAAATGAAGCCCGGTGGTGGAGAGGGCTCCCGCTTGATTTAACGTGCCCAGCACCATCATGCCGTTTTGGGCCACGGCATGCTTCAATGCCGCAACCGTGGCACCGAAGGGCTTGTGGGAGGCATACGCCACAAACACCGCGTTACCGCTTTTTTTCGCGGCCACATGATGAGTCGCCGGCCGTGCGTGGGCGCTGGCGACACCGCCCACGCCTATCCCAAGCGCGGCAACCGACGCCGCGGACAAGAGCGCAAAGGTGGCCTTCTGGGACCAGTTACTTCTAAAAGTCACAGTCATTACCTCCTAAGGTTAAATGGCTCGTTTGGAAGAACACGGCAGACCATGTCCTCGCCACAGTTATAGTGGTGGCGAAGGACCAGGTCTGTAATGTGGATTACACGCGGGGGGGCGGCGGTGGTGATTCGCGGGACTCTGACGCTGCGTCCGTGTCGAGGCGGGTTGACCGCGGTGCGGATGCGACGGCGCGTGGCCTGGGTGGGCGGGGTTCTCGGCTAGTCCGGCGGCTGTTCGAGCAAACTACGAGACAAGGTGTGCGCGAGAGGGGGTGAAGGAAATGGACCATTGTTGTTGCCATGCCTGTCAGTCAGGACAGTGTGGGCCAAGCTGTACCTGCGCGCACGGCGCCACGAAGTGCACCTGTTCCACCTGCAACTGCAGTCACTCATGACGGCAAGCCGGTTCCGAGGAGGGCCATGCCCTCCTCGGGGCTTCCCGTCAAATCCCTTCGCCCCACCGATACCGCCTTTGTAAGCCAGATTACAGATTTAAGTCAGACGACCGTGTATGGTGTATGCGGGGCCTCATGAACTATGGGCTTTCGAGGACGGCGGGCTGCGGACTGGGATGTGCGAGCGGTCCGGAGGCAAGGTGAGACACCGCCCGGTCTTCAGAACTCAGAAGAACCCCATGATATCCAAGAATTCAAGGCTAAGGAGGTTGTTCCGGTGTACATCATTGTCTATTCCCAGCCAGGGTGAAACGCTTGCGAACAGGAGAAAGCGTGGCTTTCGCAGCAAGGCTGGGCATTTGAAGACCGCAATATCCGCGAGCGGCACGAGTGGGTGCACGAACTCATCGAACTCGGCTCGCAGAGCACCCCCACCACCATTGTGGAGCGGGACGGGCAGCGACAAGTCATTATCGGGTTTCGACAGCGAGCGTTATCCAAAGCTATTCAAGTATTGAGCACCTGATCGGTAAGGGGTCGCCATAGCAGACGGTATGGGCTCTCCGATGGGTCTTCGGACTCGGACGCACCTTGAATGGATCACACGAGATTCTCGCGAGCACTTAGGCGGGCTGCCAATAAACGTGGGGCTGCCGGGGGTCCACGCACGCCGCGGGAGTATGTATGAATGACAACACGCACACTGCACTATCAGGGAACCCCCGTACCCACGGTTTCTGCCGATCAGATGGCGTGGGTGGACGCTCGAATGATGCGCGCCTGCCACGTGCCATTATTGCCGATGATGGAAAACGCGGGTGCGGCGTTGGTTGCGTTAAGTGTCGCCCGCATGCATTCCCCGCGGCGCCCGTCGGTGGTGGTGATGGCTCGATCAGGCGGCAATAGCGCTGGCTGCAGGGGGATGGCCTGTACAGGTTTTTTAACCCACTCCACATTGCGAGATGCGGTCAAGACCCCACGCGAGATTTTGGATGCCATGGGAGTCTCCGTTCCGAACGCTGACCCCACTCGTCTGTCGGCGACGTTAGCCCGTGCCGATCTGATCATCGACGCGGTGCTCGGCTACAGCATTGTGGGCGATTCTCAGGGCATGGTCGGGACGGGCATCCAGGCAGCCAATGCGTCGGGTGCGCCCATTTTGGCACTGAATATTCCGTCGGGCTTGCATCCGGATTCCGGTTTTCGGTTTGAGCCGACTATCGGCGCAACCGCCACGCTAGCGCTGGCGGTGCCCATGGCTGGCTTGGCGGCCGCGACGGCGGAACATGTGGTGGGCACCGTGTACCTCGCGGATATCGGCGTTCCGTCCAGCGTCTATACCGATCTTGGCCTGTTCGTCCCACCATTATTCCTAGGCAATCCGTCTATCGCGTGGCACAGCAGCCATTACTCGACGCAAAGGGGATGACCATGCACACGACACCTCAACACGTGACAGACGAGACGCCATCGTCTGCGTATCCGGCCGCTGTGCCGCGGCTGAAGACCGGTCACTTGTCATTTCTCCGGACCATCGCCGAATCAGTGGGCGTGCAAGGACCGACCGGCGGGGTCGTCATTAGCGCCGCCATTTTAGCAGGCATCTCGGGCGGCAGCACGGCGCTCGTCCAAGTCATCGCGGCGGTCGCTATGGCATTTGTGGCCTATGCTTTTATTCTCTTTACGCGCGAGTTTAACAGTGCGGGCTCCGTGTATGGGTTTACCGGCGCGGCGGCTGGCCCGCGGTTCGGATTCCTCTCGGCATGGGCCTTGATGTTGGTCTATGTGAATTTCGCTGGGGGCGTGTATGCCAGTGTGGCCGACGAAGCGACCCCGGCATTCGCCGCCGTGGGTTTGCACTTGCCGTGGCCTGTGTGGGCCGTGGCAGCATTTGTCGCGGTGATGATGTTGGCCTATTTGGATATCCGGATCTCGTCCCTCGTGATTCTGGTGTTAGAGGGAGCATCCATGATCCTCGTGACGATCGTCAGCATCGTCATTCTCGCCAAGGGCGGGTATCATGGCCACGCCTTTAGCGCTGCGCCGTTTCAAACGCACGGCGCCCCCTTAGCGGTGCTGGGATTGGGCATCGTCTATGCCTTTTCGGCCTTTTCCGGATTTGAGGCGGCCGCGACGCTCGGTGAAGAATCGGCGCAGCCCCGGCGACTGATTCCGTGGTCGATCGCCCTGTCCCTCGCGGTGGTCGCCCTCTATGAAATCGGCGTGGCGGCTGTCGTCACGAATGCGTTCCCCAGCATCAAAGCGCTGGCGGGATCGGCGGTGCCCTTGGTCACCGCCACAGATCACATGGTGGCACCGTGGGTGGGCACGCTCATTAACTTTGGCGCTGTCCTGAGCTCGTTTGGGGCGGCCTTGGCCAGCGCCAACGGGGCGTCGCGGATCCTGTATGCGCTGGGCCGGGATGGCCTCGGGCCGCGCGTATTGACGCGCGTCAATGCGCGGACCGGATCGCCGGTGGGCGCTCTGGCGCTGGTCGGGGCAGCCAGTGTCGCATTTTTGGTGGGCTTCTTGGGCGGACCTGCTTCCCAAGCGGTCGCGGTCATTTTGACCTATGGCGCGGACCTCATTCTCGCCGCCTACACGCTCGTCTTAATCGCGGCCATTGTGTTTACCCTCAAACACCGGGCGCCTTGGTGGCGCACGGGTATCCTGCTCGTCGGGCTGGGTGTGATGTTAGCCGTCATGAAAGAGACCTTCATTCCCTTCCCTCGAGCGCCGTACAACTGGGATGCGTATGGGGCGATGGCGACCTTAGTCCTGGGGGTCATGTTGCCGGCGATCTCACCGCGGCTGCGCCAAGGCATCCGTCAGTCACCGCTGTTGAGGGTCGGTACGGCCACGCTGACGCCGGTCGCAACGGGCGAGTGGAAGCGGCGAGTACCGACCCCGTGAACGGGCACCACCGGGTGGGTGTTTCTCAGGCGGTGTGGCCCCCCGCGACGGCAGTCTTTGGGGCTCGCCGTTTGCGATGTCAATGGTTCTACCAAGGCGGATACCGCATCCGGCTCGACGTGGTGCTCGCCCGTTCCGGATCGGTGGAGAGCCCCCGGAATTATGGAGGCGCGGGACGGTAAGGGATTGCGAGGAGGAATCAGCTGATGGGGCGTCTTGATCCGATGACGTTGGATGAGCTTATCACCGCGGTTCGGGCCGTTCGAGGACTCTTTGCACCTGAGGTTCGGCTCTCGGCGGAAGAAATCGGCGATGGCAACATGAACTTTGTGTTTCGCGTGCGAGATACCGTGTCGGGCCGCGGGGTCATTGTGAAGCACACCCCCCCTTACATGCGCTCGGTGGGCCCGGACTGGCCGCTGACAGCGGACCGTCTGCGGGTGGAACACGCGGCCCTCACCGTGCAAGGGCAGGTGGATGGCGCACGGGTTCCCGAGGTGTACCACTTCGACGGAGAGCGAGCCTTGCTGGTCATGGAAAATCTCGCGGACCACCGGGTGTTGCGTACCGCCCTCATGAGGGGGGAGTCCTTGCCCTGCTGGCCCCGGCACATGGGGGAGTTTTTGGCGCGGATGTTGTGGAAGACTTCGGCGTGGACGTTAGATGCGGGAACGGTGGACCGACTCCGTCGCCAATTTGCCAATGTCGACCTCGTGCGGATCACGGCCGATTTCGTCTTGACCTACCCCTTTGGTCCGCATGCGATGAATCGGTTTTCTCCCACACTGAGTGACGATGTGCAAGCGATGTGGACGAATGCGCGTCTACGTCGCGAAGTTGCCGCATTGCGCACGCGGTTTAACACGGACCGTCAGGCCCTCATTCACGGCGATTTGCATACGGGAAGCATCATGGTGACACGGCGGGATACCCGGGTTATTGATGGGGAGTTCGCTTGTTACGGACCCATCGGCTTCGACCTGGGACTGTTAGTGGGCAATCTCGTGTTGCAGTGGTGCGTGCGAGCCGGGGCGCCGGAGAACGACCGCACCTATAGCGACCCACTCCTCAACCAGGTGGAGGAACTCTGGGGGGTGTTCACCGAGGAATGGCAGGTCCTGGCGTCCGGCGGTCACACCCCGGGCATGGCGCCGCTCGATGCCGCGATCCGGCAGGTATGGGAGGATACCGTCGGATTTGCCGGTTGCGAGATCATCCGGCGGATCGTCGGCACGTCGCACGCGCCAGACGTGGAGCATCTGCCAGAGGACCGACGGTCGTCCGCGGAGGCGCTGGCTCTGGCGGTCGGACAGCGGTTAATCGTACGGCGGCGCGATATGGATACCTGGGGCGACCTATGGGACGATATCCGGGCCGTTCTGCACTAGCGCCTTATCCAGGTACAGCCAAGCCAGGGCAATTGTGCGAGGTTATGCCTTAGCGTTCGCGTCGCACCCGTGCCTGAGCCACCAGCGACTGAAGTGGGGGAGGCGTGCCGACACCGCCTGCGAGTAAAACACCACATCTGACCACCTGTCGATGTCGCGGTGCGGCTCCATCAGCGCAAACGGCGTCTTGGCCACGGCCAGCCGTTGTAACGTATCGGCCAGGACACGCTCCGTCCCCCACGGGATGTCGTCGAACATATTGGGGACAGCGGGTGTGAGCCCGATGAGGTAGTAGCCGCCGTCTTCGGCCGGCCCGAGGACACACGGCACCGTATCGAGGTGAGCGATGGCGGTTTCGAGCAACGCGTGCGTCATCAAGGGCATATCGCTGCCAATCAAAACCACGCGGTCGTAGCCGCGGCCGAAAAGGGTCTTCGCAATATGGTGCATCCGCTGGCCTAACGTATTCCCCTGCTGCACCAACAGGTGGGACGTCAGCGAATCAAAGTACTGCAGGCCCTCAAGCGACGGCGTCGCAATCCAGCAGTCATAGTGGGAGGCCGGTGCCATCTGCATCCAAATGTCTTGAATGAGCGCGACCTGCAAGGCATTGGCCGCGGGGCCCGTCAGAGGCGGGACCAACCGCCTTTTGCAGGCATCTACCCCCGGAGCTTTCGACACCATGACGACGGCCCGTTGCATGTCCTCATCTCCCCCTCTTGGGTGTCGTCTGAACATACCGTGCGTGCAGTTTCGCGGGAGGCACTCCCAGCAAATAGCCGGCCTTGAGGTATTGCATGCGCCACAACACGCGCCAGATGCCGCCGTCCCGAAATCGGCGGGCAGACGTGCGGGACATGGCGCCCAGGAGCACGAGGCGACCGCAGCGGTTCAAGCGTCGCGACATTTCCAGGTCCTCCATCAGGGGCAGTACGGGAAAGCCTCCGAGCGATTCGAACACGGAACGGCGGACGAAGAGCGACTGGTCCCCGAAGATCCAATGCAGGGTGCGAGCTCGGAGGTTCGAGAGCCCAGCGACGATGGCGAGGCTCAACGATGAATCATGGAACGCCAACGTCAAGCCGCCGCCGATGGTAGCCGGGTCGGCCAATGCTTGGCGAATTTCCGATGCCGCCTTCGCGTCCACCTCGGTATCGGCATGCACAAACCAGAGGATGTCGCCCGCGGCGGCCGTAGCCCCCACGTTCATCTGTTGCCCGCGTCCCGGCGCACTCACAAGGACTCGTGCATAGCGTTGGGCAATGTCTACTGTCTGGTCCGTGCTCCCACCGTCCACGACCAGGATCTCGCAGTCGGGACATGCGCGGGTCAGATGGACCAGTGTCGCACCAAGGGTCGCCTCTTCATTCAAAACAGGTACAATGATGGAAATCATCCTAGTGGCCCCCCGCCATGGCCGAGATTGTGTCAGGACCCATCTTATCGGAGCCGCCCAGATGTTCAGTGAACTGGGTTACAGACCGTTGGATTTTGGCCCGGTATCGTCAGATGGAGACCCACGGCGGGAGATGAGGGCGATGTTGGATACGCACGCGCGACAATATGTGCAACCGGTCATTCGACGGACAGCGCAAGGGTGCCTTCGCCTCGGATTGACGCCAAACCAAGTGACTTGGAGTGCGTTCATCATCGGTATGGGGGCAGCGGCGGTGGAGGTTGGGTCGCGGCCCGTGGCCGCGGTGATCCTGCTGTGGCTGTCGGCCTATTTGGATGCGGTGGACGGGTCCATGGCGCGGGAGCGGCATCAGACGAGTCCCTGGGGCACGTTGCTGGACATCACCTTTGATCGTTTAGTGGAGCTCGGCATCATCGTGGCGCTCGCCATCCGGTTTCCAGACGCCCGGCTGCTTCTGGTTCTGCTCACAGCGGGCATCGTGTTCTCGATGACCGTGTTTTTGACGGTCGGGGCCCTGGCCGAGAAGCAAGGCATGAAGTCGTTTTATTACCAGGCGGGGTTGGCAGAACGAACCGAAGGCATCATTCTCTTGTCGGTGATGATGTTGTGGTCTGGGGCGCTTTTGTGGACGACGGCCGCGTTCGTCGTGGTGGAAATTGTCACGGCGGTGCAGCGTCTTCGAGAAGCGTACCGGCTGTTCGAGGGCACATCGCCCCCGTGAACGGACAAGGGTACCTGCGAGAAGACCATGCGGGAGACGTGGCGGGTTACCGCCAGACTTGAGCCGAGGAGTGACTAGTGGTGCGGCCGTTTCTCCGGAATTTTATCATTTTTAGCGCGGTGTCGTTTGTTCTGCAATTCGTGTGGGAATCGGTGCAGTCACCGGTATTTTATGGGGGCATGCCGTCTGTTGGCATTCTCCTCTACGCTACCGCCGGTGATGTGTTGATGGCGGAAGGACTCTACCTGCTACTGGGCCTGGTCAACCAGTGGGGGAACTGGATGATGCGGGCTTTGGCGGGTCAGGATTGGGTCATCATGGTGCTCTATGGGCTCGTGTTGAGTTTCTATGGGGAAACCCGCGGGCTCTGGACCCACCGCTGGCACTACTCGGCGGCGATGCCCTTGATTCCTGGAACATCGGTTGGCGTGGTACCGGTCGTTCAACTGCCGATTCTCGGTCCCGTCGCGTTCCTGATGAGTCGGTGGCTCCTGACCCGGTGGGGCGTGACCGACGGGACCGAAGACGTATATTTTTCATAGCGAGCTCGCGCGAGTGCCTGGAGATGAGACGCGAGGCGGTCAGAACGATGGCCAAGGAGGTGCGTGCCTGTGACGATGCAACCGACGGTGGTGTTGTACACCCATCCGGGCTGTCCGGGTGGCGAGCGTGCGTTACGCTTTTTCCAGCGACGGCGCATCCCCGTGCGAGTCCGCGACATTGCCCAAAACCCGGAGGCCTGGGCGGAATTTGAAGCGTTGGGCTGTATCGGGACGCCGGCTATTCGAATCGGCATGACCCTGTATACGGGATTTGACGAGGATGCGATTGCTGCATGTCTCGATCAGACCAGGTGGGAGGTTGGCAATGGATAAACTATGGTACTTGTCGCAGATTAACCTCTTTGAGGCCCTGCCCATGGAAGACTTGCAGAAGATCGATGCCATGGCGCCGATGAGCACGATTCCCCGGGGGGCCCTCATCATTGATCCGACGCAGGGGAATCGCAACCTCTACTTGCTCAAGCGCGGCCGGGTGCGCTTGTTTAAAATGAGCGAAGAGGGTAAACAACTGACCCTGGGCTTATTAGGCAAAGGCAATATCTTCGGGGAAACCGAATCGCTCTCAACAGGATTGGGCTCCGCCTATGTGGAAGCCCTGGATGATAGTCTGGTGTGCATTTTGGGAAAGGCGGACTTTGAGGCCATTCTCGTGAAGTGGCCGCAGGTAGCGCTCAAAATGGTCGCGATTTTAACCCAGCGGATCCGCGACGCCGAAGAACTGTTAGAGACGATTGCCTTTCGCGATGTGCGCTATCGGGTGGTCTATCTGCTCGCCAAACTGGCCCAGCAATTCGGGTCGACCACCGATGTCCCGGCGTCCGGATATACTCACGTGGATTTGGCTCTTTCGCACTACGATTTGGCCACTATGATTGGCGCGACCCGCGAATCGGTGTCGGCGGCGTTATCCCAGTTGGCCAAAGAAGGGGTCGTGTTGACCGGACGTCGGGAAATTGCCGTGGACCTCCCCCAGGCCAAGCGACTGATCGATGACGCCTGATGGCCTCGATCGCAAGCGCCGGCAGATATTGACGTGTCGATACGACACGCCGGACGGCCCGGTGATCAAGTCTGGACTGGCGGCTGTGCTTCATCCGCCGATCGTCCGGACGGCCACCGCGACCGCTCTCGTGGTCGGCACCGTGTTGACCGGCATTAACCACGGCAGCGCACTGCTCCACGGCCACTGGCCGATAACACCCATCATTTTGACGTACTGCGTGCCATACGGGGTCGCCACGTATGGGGCCGTCATGGCGTCCCGGGTGTCGCGCAGGGGCTCCGCCATTGATCCGTCGTCGGCAGCATCGCAAACGACGAAGGAGGCCGAAGCCCCCTCATCGTTCAGGCCTGGCGACTAGTCGGCGAAGCAGCACTCGCCGGCCGTCTTCCCGGAGCCGCAGCTGCACGCGTTTTGGCGACCACAGCACGCGCCATAGGGCTTGCCGGATCCGCATGGACAGACATCCTGTTGTTGAGGTTCCGCCATGTCAACACCTCCTTTCTCAACTCGTTGATCGTATCGCTGGCCGGACGTCGCGGCTGTAAGGCACCTTACAGAGCGCGACTTTCGTGTAAACGGCAACAACCGGCATCGGGCGCACTGTAAGATGGATTACTGAGTCCCCGGCGTATCCATGCAACACTCGTATCAGCGAAGAAGGAGGCGGACATTACGGTGGACAGTGTGGATACCGTCGTGATTGGAGGGGGCACGGCCGGCCTGACCGTAGCGGCCGGCATGGCCGCTCTGGGTGTCTCGGTGGCGTTAGTTGAGAAAGACCACATGGGCGGCGACTGCTTGAATTGGGGATGCGTGCCGACCAAAGCCCTGATTCGATCCGCCGCTATTGCCCAACAGGTGCGCGACGCGCGGCAGTATGGCATCGACGCGGAATTGCGCGCCGTGCTGCTGCCGGCGATTATGGCCCGGGTCGCCGCCGTCCAAGCGGAGATTGGAGAGCGCGATTCCGCCGAACGGTTTGCATCCCTGGGGGTTGAGGTACTATTGGGCTCTGCTGAAATTCGGACCGCCGACACCGTGACCGTGGATGACCGGATCGTGCGCACGCGCCGCATTGTGGTCGCGACGGGATCGCGTCCGTCCATGCCCGCCGTGCCAGGACTCGCCGAAGCGGAGCCGTGGACCAATGTCGAGGCCCTCCAAATGGCCGCCGTGCCAACCTCGGTGGTGATATTCGGGGGCGGCCCGATCGGTCTTGAATTCGCCCAAATCTTGTCGCGCCTCGGATCGCAGGTGACGGTGGTGGAAATGGCTCCCGAGGTGCTGCCCCGGGAAGATCCCGAGGCCGCGGCGGTCGTGCGGACCGTGCTGGAGCGCGAGGGGGTGCGATTTCTCCTCTCCGCCCGCGCCATGAAAGTGCAAGGCCGGGCCCCAGTGTGTACTATCTGGGTGGAGCAAGGCGGACAGGAGCTTTCCGTCACCGCCGAACGCATCCTGGCAGCCACGGGCCGGCGGCCGAATGTGGAAATTCCCGGCCTCTCTGATCTGGGCGTGCAGGTGAATCCGCGGGGTCTCGGCGTCGATGCGTATTTCCGTACCGCGGTGCCGCATGTGTGGGCCGCCGGAGACGTCGCCGGCGGCTTGCAGTTCACGCACGTGGCAGCCGCGCAAGCCAAACTGGTGGTACGGAATGCCCTGTTTCCCGTCAAGTCTCGGCTTCGGGCCCACGCGATTCCGTGGACGACCTATACGGATCCGGAGCTTGCCCGGGTGGGATGGACCGAGGCGGAAGCCCGCGCTCGATACGGGTCAGTGTCAGTGTATCGATTGCCATTTTCCGCCGTCGATCGCGCGATCATCGACGGTCGGACGGAAGGCCATGTCAAAATCATCACCGATGGCCGCGGTCGTTTGCTGGGTGCCCACGTGGTGGGCGCGGACGCCGATGATCTCCTGCAAGAGGTGGTCGTGGCCCTCGACGCAGGAATTCCGGTGGGCCGCCTCGCGCAGGTCATCCACCCTTATCCGTCCCGCACGGAGGGCGTTTTAAAGGCGGCTGAAGAGTATTGGCGGCAGCGGCTTTTTGCGGGAGGTGGCGTGTCCTCTCTGTTGCGATGGTGGGCCCGGCGGTCGCGGTGGTAACCGGAGGGGTGTTCGTTCCATGGCAGTACAGCCAACGAGCGCTGGGCGGTGGCGAGCGGCGTTTGGGGGCCCGATGGCATCGGTGCCTGAGGTGCGGCCCATTTTTTCGATATCGATACGGTCCCCCCTATGCGGCGCTCCATTTGGTGGCGATCGACGACATTTGCCGCTCGTGCCTGGCGGCATACCTGCGATGTCTGGACCTGGGGGAGCCCAGCGCGCCTGCGCCGGTTCGGGGGCACCGATGATGAATCGCGACGTGGTGTCCCGGGAAGTGCTATACTACTCGCGGACAAGTTTTGATGGTTTGCTTTCGCAATGTGTAGGATTTTAGTGAAAAATGCTGGACAAGAATTTCCTGCTCAATTAGGCTGGATGGGGAGGTAGGAGTCCCCCATCCAGTG